>JAWWAT010000446.1:0-3254 GCA_033721635.1 Marinobacter sp.
GACGATGTTGATGGCAAGAATCAGCAAGCCGGCGACAGCATCGCCTTTGACGAACTTGGACGCACCGTCCATGGAACCGTAAAAATCCGCTTCCTGGGCAATCTCGGCACGACGGTGTTTGGCTTCGTCCTGATTAATCAGGCCGGCGTTGAGATCGGCATCGATGGCCATCTGTTTGCCAGGCATGGCATCGAGGGTAAAACGCGCGCTCACTTCGGATACACGGCCAGCGCCCTTGGTGACTACCAGGAAGTTGATGATCATGAGAATCGCAAAGACCACCAGGCCCACGGCATAGTTGCCGCCGATCAGTACCGCACCGAAGGATTCGATCACCTTACCGGCAGCGTCGCCGCCCTCGTGGCCGTTCAACAGAACAATCCGGGTGGACGCCACGTTCAGCGCCAGGCGCAGCAGCGTGGCCACCAGCAGAACTGTGGGGAAAGAGGCAAACTCCATGGGCCGCAGTGCGTAAACACACACCAGCAGAATGACGATCGACAGGGTGATGTTGAAGGTAAAGAACACGTCCAGCAGGAACGCCGGCATGGGCAGAATCATCATGCCCAGCAAGCCCATCAGCATGATGGGAATGCCGATATTTCCCCGCGTCAGGGTTTTGACGTTATTGAGGACTAAAGCTCTGTCCATGCCGGATACTTCTCCGATTGGCTGTGCCTGCAGGCGTTTTGAAGGTCGAAAATCTGACACCGGAGCGTCGTTTTGAAGGGTTATCGCAAGATCCGTACCAGCCCTTAGGGGATTTCCGCGAACCAATCATTTGCGGCCTGACTCGCCTTGCCAGATGCGGTATCCTTGCGCCATTTGATTGCGACGCTAAAACCCCAACCAGACACACAGGTGACCCCATGCCAATCCACGAGGTAAAACACCCTCTGATCCGCCACAAGCTCGGCATCATGCGCCGTGCGGATATCAGCACCAAGAATTTTCGGGAGCTGGCGCAGGAAGTCGGTGCACTCCTGACCTACGAGGCCACCAAGGACTTCAATCTGCAGGAAAAGACCATCGAAGGCTGGGCCGGACCGGTCAAGGTGGAACAGATTCACGGCAAGAAAGTCACCATCGTTCCGATCCTGCGAGCCGGTCTTGGCATGCTGGACGGTGTGCTCAGCCTGATTCCGGTGGCCCGGGTAAGTGTTGTCGGCCAGATCCGCAACGAGGAAACCCTCGAAGCCAGCACCTACCTTGAAAAGCTGGTGGGCGAACTGGACCAGCGAATGGCCATGATTGTCGATCCGATGCTCGCTACCGGCGGCTCCATGATTTCCACCATCGACCTGCTCAAGAAAGCCGGCAGCACCGAAATCCGGGCTCTGGTCCTGGTAGCAGCGCCTGAAGGTGTCAAAAAGGTTCTCGAGGCTCATCCGGACGTGTCTATCTACACGGCCTCCGTTGATGAACGCCTGAACGAGAAAGGTTATATCCTTCCCGGTCTCGGCGATGCCGGCGACAAGATCTTCGGCACCAAGCAGAAGGACGTTTAAGCATGCAGGACCATACCAACGACCCGGTCTGGAAACAGGCCATTGCCGGTTCACAGATGCTGCTGGTGGCCTTCGGCGCCCTGGTTCTCATGCCTCTGATTACGGGGCTGGACCCGAACGTAGCCCTGTTTACCGCCGGCCTTGGCACCCTGATCTTCCACCTTGTAACCGGCGGCCAGATTCCGATCTTCCTGGCGTCTTCCTTCGCTTTTATCGCCCCGGTGATTGCCTCCAAGGGCCGATTCGGCATGGAAGAAACCCTTGGCGGCCTGATGGCCGCGGGTATTCTCTACATTTTCCTGAGCGGCCTGGTACGCCTTCGTGGCACCGGTTTTGTCCGGCGCCTGCTGCCTCCCGTCGTTATCGGCCCGGTCATCATGACCATTGGTCTTGGCCTGGCTCCGGTTGCAGTTCACATGGCCTCCGGCCGCACTGGTGACGGCGCCACCCAGCTGATCCCCTACGACACCGCCATCTGGATCGCCATGATTTCCCTGGCCGTGACCATCATCATGTCGGTGTGGGCCAAGGGCATTTTCCGACTGATTCCGATTATGTTCGGCGTGGTCACCGGGTACATCCTCTCTGCGTTCGCCGGCATCGTGGATACCACCCCGATCCAGGAAGCCGCCTGGTTCGCCGTTCCCAATTTTGTTGCGCCGGAATTCAGCTGGGGCGCCGTGCTGTTCATGATCCCCGTAGCCATTGCCCCGGCCATCGAACACATCGGTGACGTGCTGGCCATCGGCAACGTCACCCGCAAGAACTACCTGGAGAAGCCAGGCCTGCATCGCACCCTGCTGGGTGACGGCCTGGCCACCAGTGCTGCCTCCATGCTTGGCGGGCCGCCCAACACCACCTATTCGGAAGTCACCGGCGCCGTGATGCTGACCAAGAACTTCAACCCGAAGGTCATGTGGTGGGCAGCCTGCGTTGCCATCGTCCTGGCCTTCGTCGGCAAGTTCGGTGCGGCTCTGCAGACCATCCCGGTGCCGGTTATGGGCGGCATCCTCTGCCTGCTGTTCGGCTCCATTGCCGTGGTTGGCCTTAACACATTGATCCGCCATCAGGTGGATCTGTCACAGTCTCGCAATCTGGTTATCGTGGGTGTCACCCTGGTGTTCGGTATTGGCGGCATGGTTCTTGGCAACCTGGAAGGCATCGCGTTGTGCGCAGTGGCTGCCATCATCCTGAACCTGATACTCCCCGGCAGCCGCGAGGCATGGGGTAAAGCCGTCTATGAGCAGAAAGCCGACTGACAGCTCCGGCATCAGCTTCACTGCCCTCTATACCGGTGCCGTCTGGCACCGGTACGGGCTTTCCGACGATACCCTGGCCACGGAAAAAGGCCGTTGGCTTTACCGCCTGATGACACCCTTCGAGGCCGCCAGCAAGGCGGCCATCGGCGGCAACATCCGCACCTTCCTGCTGCAACGGCACCTGATCATTGATCACCTGATTGACCGCGCCATCCGCGACAAAGGCATCACCCAGGTGCTGGAAATCGCCTGCGGCATGTCACCCCGGGGCATCCGCTTACGCCAGAAACACCCCCTGCTCCACATGGTCGAAGCCGACCTGCCCGACATGGCGGCTCGCAAAGCGCTCCGCCTGATGGCCACGGGCCGACTGGGCGACCATCACCAGGTAACTCCCATCGATATCCTCGCGGATTACGGCGAGTATCAACTGGAGAAAGTGATCGACCGAGTATTCGAGAACAACGAGCCGGTGATCATCGTGACC
>JAWWAT010000447.1:0-3253 GCA_033721635.1 Marinobacter sp.
ACTCTGTGAAAGCCTCACGAAAAATTATTTGCATGGAGTCTGCGGAAAAGGTTTTAGAGGGCGAACTGAATATTTGAAAGATGCTGGAATCATTGATGATTGGCTGCAAGAAGATCTTGATTGGCTATGGGAGGCCCGAAATCGAATGCACTTCTTTCAGCTCCCGGGCCGTGAATATCACAATGACTACAATACAGAGTTTCATGTGCGCGCGGTTGAAGCTTTCAGAGGTCTCATAGAAGCTCTTTCAGAGCATGCTCGCCTCGAATCTAACAATTAGTTCCATTTGTCCCGGGCCTGATGGCCCTCCACCGGACGCCCTTTTTCTCCGCTTCGCTACAAAGAAGGTCGCCGCTGAACAAAAGCGTTTTCCAAATATAGACAATCACTGCCATGTGGCATCCTATTCGCTTTCTTTAGAGCCCCTTAGCCAAAATCAGCCAATGACGCTCGAATCGGGTCTAGCTATACTCGCCCAACAAACAGGACCAAAGTAAAACCATACGGAGATCAACATGAGTGACCTGAAAACCCGCTTCGATGAGGCCGTAAATTACATCCAGACCGCCGAAGGCGACTTCAAACCGTCCAACGAAATGAAACTGGAATTCTATGCGCTCTATAAGCAGGCCACCGAAGGTGATGTGTCCGGCAAGCGCCCGGGCATGATGGATTTTGTTGGCCGTGCCAAGTTCGATGCTTGGGAGAAGCTCAAGGGCATGTCCAGCGATGAGGCCATGCAGAAGTACATCGACAAGCTCGAAGCCCTGAAATAACTGGTGTTACGGGCCAGACTCTGGTCGAAAAATGACCAGAGTCAATCTTCCTGAATAAAGCTTTGCGCTCGTAAATTGCCTGTCATAAGATGCGCGCAAAATAACAATACCAATTCACCAGGAAGAGTAATTTATGGACATCACCGAGGCGCTGGAACAATCCCAGCCAGGCCTTGTGGGCCGGGTCAAGGACGCAATCCACAAGCACAAGCTCAATCAACGCTCAGAGCAAACCTACCTTCACTGGATCACCCGATTCGTGCTGTTCAGCGATCTGAAAGATCCAGATGCGTTGGCCAACGAAGACCGCCAGCGGTTTCTGGAGTACCTGACCAACGGTATGCGGGTCTCCCGCGCGCGTTTCAATCAGGCCAGCCAAGCCCTGCAGTTTTTCTATGAAGATGTACTGGGTAAAGCGATCCCCGCCGGAGACAACGGCTGCGCCGCAGCCTGATAGCCTGTCTCAACGCTCGTTCATATTTACGTTCAGGGCGTCATAAGTGCGGTTCTCGGGTGGGCGGATCACGTAGTTGTTGCTGTGAGTCTGCCCGGGAATGGATTTGGGATTGCTGAACCGGAACTCCACCGGAATCTGGGAACGGCCAAGGTCGGTACGGCTATCACCGGGGCGCAGGCCCAGTGGATCCAGGTAAAAGTCGTCTTCAACCCGGGGTTTCAGCGGAACACCTGCAGCAGGGGCCGTCAGACCACCTTCAATCACCGTGTTGGCCAAGGTCTCCTCCTCCATGGAACTCAGGGGGATGGTATCGATGGTCGAGCGTTCCTCGTACTGAAACGCACTGTTATCACCGTCGCCCTGCGCAAACGCGCCGCCCGTATAAACCGGAACCACCAGCAGCCCCGCCAACACCAGCGGTGTGCCCACCCTGCTCTGAACATTCCTGGCTTTTCCACGCATACCCATGGCATTTCCCCGGCAGACGATCCTGTCTGCGCACAGTTGTGACAAATTTTGATCAGTTTATCGACAAATCACACAACCTGCCCGGGCACTCGCCAATTTTGTGACATCATTCACTTGTCGTCGCCCGGTGCCTGGTAGCGGATACCCACCACGAACACCGACTTCCAGCCTTCCGGGGTGCGAACGCTCACTTCATCGTCCAGGCGCTTGCCAATCAGCGCCCGTGCCAGGGGAGAATTGATGCTGAGATAGCCTTTGTTCAGATCAAACTCATCCGCGCCGACCAACCGATAGGTTTTTTCCTCGCCGTCCTCGTCTTCCACGGTCACCCAGGCACCAAAAAACACCTTCTCCCGGTCATCCGGCAAACGGTCAACCACGGTGAGCTCTTCCAGGCGTTTGCTGAGGAAACGCACCCGCCGGTCAATCTCCCGTAACTGCTTCTTGCCGTAGATGTACTCGGCATTCTCGGAGCGATCGCCAAGGGCGGCGGCCTCGCGCACGGCCTGAGTGACTTCGGGGCGCTTTACCTTCCAGAGGTACTGCAATTCCTCACGCAGGGCCCGTTCGCCTTCGGGCGTAATGTATCTGGGGCGTGGGCCGCCATTACCGGGAACCTGAGTCATTGGTCTCGCAACGTCCTCTGCCAATTGGGAATCAGAAAATGGAGGGGCATAAAAAAACCCCGTAAAAACGGGGTAAGGCTAGCGCTGTGCTGGAGGGAGAAGCAAGCAACAATTCGTGCAGGCTTCCAAAGCTACAGTTTCCATTATGCACAGCGTTGGTTACCCCAGCGTGGCCGAGGAATTACCTTTTAGTCAGGGTATCTACGAACGCTGGTACGCGGAATTAGGTTGCAGACTCTAGGTTCGGAGCATAGCGTAGCGCTTATCTTCTTTTCGAACGTTTCCATTCTCGGAGAAAACAACATGAATACTCAAAAGCTGCTGAATCTGGCACTGAATGGCGTTGATGTTATTGGTTACCGGCTCGACCAGTACGGAATTACTGGCAAGATCAATCGGCACAACATTGCGGCTTTTCTCGCGGCCGAGCAGAAACATCTGGAAGGTGAGTGGGACAGCATTCAGGTTCGGGTAAACCGTCGCCGCTCCCAGGTGGAAAAGTTTACCCACGAGATCGAATCCCGCAGAGACGCTCTGATCGGCCCCGTGATGTCGCGCATCAACCGTTTCCGCGCCAGTCAGTGAGTATTTACCCCGGTGGATTAAGAAGCGGTTCGGGTTTCCCCGGCCGCTGAATCCGCGGGCTGTTCGGCCTGGGCCGCCCGGATGCGTTTGCGGGCTTCGGTAAAGGCGGGAATCTTCACAGCCACGGTCAGTCCCGGCGACTCTTCTCCGGGATGGGTGTCACTCAGAACAATCCGGCCCTGGTGTATTTCTGCAACAGCGCTCACCAGGCTCAGGCCCAGACCATTCCCTGGTAGCGAACGACTCTTGCCAACCCGGTAGAACCTCTGGAACACCTGGTCTTTCTCGGCATCGGGAATACCGATACCGCTGTCCCGGACTTCAAAGACGGCTTCAGCACC
>JAWWAT010000448.1:0-3251 GCA_033721635.1 Marinobacter sp.
GGCGTTGGGTACGCCCAGCAGCCGTATTGTCTGGCTGGTGCTTCTGGAAACAGCGATTCTGGCGGGGCTGGGCTACCTGCTGGGGCTGGCATTGGGGCTGTCACTGACGGGCTATTTCGGTACCCATGGGCTGGACTTCAGTGCCTATATCAAGGCCATGGATACCATGCCGGGGCTGAGCGGTATCGTCTATCCCACCATCGAGTTCCAGCGTCTGGTGGTGATTGGCATCGTGGTCATATCGGTGGCTCTGTTGGCAGCGGCCATCCCGGCCTGGAAAGCCAGCCGAAACAGCCCGCTGGAGGCGATGGGCGCACGGCGAACTATGATCAACCGTATCCGCCGGATCCACTGGCAGGTGACGTCTGATCATCGGCTGCTGATTTTTGCACAAATGGCACTCCGTTCGGTATTTCGAAACCCGCGACGGTCGATGATTACCGCCTCGGCCACTGCATTCGGGCTGGCGGCCTATCTATTCCTGTACGCCTTCGCCGATGGCTTCTTCGAGCAGATGATCCAGAACTCGACCCAGCAGCTCAGCGGGCATGTGCAGGTGATGGCAAAGGGTCACGACGTGGATCTGTCGCCAGATTTACGTATTGCCGACAATCGAACCTTGCAACAGCGATTGCAGGAGCATCCTGAGGTTGAGGCGGCCGCTCCCAGGGTATTGCTGCGTGCCATGGTGGCAAACCCCGGGAAGAGTCTGCCGGTGGAATTGGTGGGTATTGCACCGGAGCAGGAGAGGGCGGTTACGGAACTTTTCAGATACATGGAGCAGGGCACTTATGTTCAATCCGGGGAGGCGGGAATTGTGATTGGCCAGAAACTGGCCGAGGAGTTGGGTGCCCGGCTGGGGGACAAGCTGGTCATTACGGTCCAGCAGGCTGGCGGAGATCTTGCTTCCAGTGCCCAGGCCATTCGCGGTATCTATCGCACTGGCAGTGACCTTTTCGACACAGAGTATGTCTTCACCAATATCAACGCAGCCCGCCGCCTGGGTGGCCTGCTGGAAGACGAAGTCTCGCGGATCGTGTTGAGGCTGTCAGACCGCGCAGAGAGTGCGGCCCTGGCAAGAACCCTGAACCAGTCGCTGCCTCTGACTAACGACGGACTGGAGGCCCAGGGCTGGGAAACACTGCTCCCGGTGGTTGTGCAGATGGTGGAAATGAGCCAGGTGGATTTCTATCTCATTCTGTCGGTGGTTTTTGTTGTGGTCGCCATAGGTGTCATGAACACCATGGTGATGTCAGTGATGGAGCGTACCCCGGAACTGGGCGTGATGATGGCGTTGGGCACCAGAGGGTCGCAGCTGCAACTGACGATTCTGTTTGAGGCGTTCTTTCTTGCAATACTGGGAATGCTGGCAGGAACGGTGGTTGGCGGACTGCTTGTTGTCTGGCTTGGCAATACTGGCATTGATCTGTCCTCGATCAGTGGTGCAATGGAAGCCATCCCCGGCATTACCGATCGTATCTATCCGGTGCTGATTTTTGATCACGTCTGGCTGCCCAGCCTCCTGTTGTTCTTGTGCTCGGTGCTGGTGGCGCTGTACCCGGCGTGGCGGGCCTCACGGTTGGATCCGGTGGAGGCCATCCGGCATGCTTAGGCGATCTCCACTGATGCTGGTGGCCATGGCTTGGCTGGTACTGGCTTCAAACGCTGGGGCGGACTTCAGCCATTCGGGATCGCTCAAGAATCTGAGCGTTGGCTCGCGCTCGTTGAAGGACGACAATCCCTACTTCTCGAACCTTACCCGCCTGCGTATTGAGCCCCGTTACCGATATCAGGACTGGGTTGTGGATGCGGCCTACGACCTGGAACTGGTGACAGGCAGTTTCCTGGACAGCCCGGAGTTTGCCCTGCTCAGGGATGCTCCTGATCCGCGCTACTGGGATCTTCAGGGGGACGTCCATGAATCGGGAGATATGTTGGCGCGCCATCAGCTCTATCGTGGCACGATACAGTGGCGCTCACCGGTCGGTGATTTCCGATTTGGTCGCCAGCAGGTGAATTGGTCAACCGCCCTGATCTGGAACCCCATGGACATTCTCAATCCTGTCAGCCCACTCCAACTGGAGCCGGACGAGCGCATTGGCGTGGACGCGCTGTTATGGGACAGATCCTGGGGTGCAACTGGCCGGATCAGCGCCGTGCATGCGCCGCAACACACGGACCAGAATGCCAGCACGGCGGCACGGGCCAAGCGTTTTTTCGCCGGGGTCGATGCCGGCGTAATGATAGGCGAGTTCGCCGACGTCACCAAAGCGGGTGTCAGCGGCAGTGGCTCCGTGGCTGGCACCGGTTGGCGCACCGAACTCGTCTGGAGCAAGCCAGATGCGGGTGATAGTTACTGGCAGGGAGTAGCGGATCTGAACTGGGCGTTTCGCAACGGGTTCAATCTGGCCGTTGAATATTTCTATAACGGTCAGTCGGTATCGCCGGGAACGACAGGTCTGGCCAATCTTGTGTCCGCGCAGCCCCTGTATGCCGGGCGTCATTATGCCGGACTTCTGGTATGGCAGGATATCAATCCGTTCTGGCAGTACCGGGTAGTGACCATTCGGAATGCCGATGATGCCAGTTGGGTATTTTACCCGAGATCCACATGGATGCTGCCACTGAGCCAGGAGATGTACTTCACAGCCGGAGCCCAATGGTTCGGGGGTGACGAGGATAGCGAGTATGGGAGACTGAAATCGCTCGGGCTAATGGAGATTGAATGGTTTTTCTAAAGAATTTGTCGAAAGTGTCATGGGTCTACGAATAACTGAGTTGGGGTCCATTCATCTGAAAGGCGCAACTCCTTCGATGGACGAACTTTTGTTTAATTAAGTGTCGTTTCTGAGTGGAAGTTTAGGTCTTTCATATATGCTGTGAGAGAGATTCTGAAAATTCAGGTTCAGTTCAGGGAGACGTGATTTAATTAGGAATACATTAAGGTTGCGTCGTGAATTTGCGTTGGCTTCCTTTGTGTTATCTCAGGTTTGCCCTCGCCGCAGAAGCATCTGCGGCTTTTTTCTTCACTAATTTAGGCCACCCATTTTGTGGTGGTTATCTTTCCGAAGCGTAGCTCTCTCTTGGTTTTACACTCCATCCAATTGATGAAAAAAAGCCGCAATACCTCGCGATATTGCGGCGAATGCGAATGGTGGAGACCATTCATGATGCAAGCCACTAGAGGCTCCGACAGAAGCCCATTGAGCAGCACGACTATTAACTCATAATTTCCTGAAATGAACCTGAAA
>JAWWAT010000449.1:0-3245 GCA_033721635.1 Marinobacter sp.
CGACCAGCTCATTGCCCGCCAGGCGTAAAACGCAGTGGCTCAATTTCAGTAAGGATTCCCCAAAATGATCAGCAGTTACAGTGACCTGATTCAGGCCTCCTACAGCCAGCAGGAACCCCAACGCCTGCTATTCGTGTTCTGTCGGGCAGAATTGCCGGACGAGGCCTCCCCGGAAGAAAAAGCTGCGTTCGAGCGCGGCGAAGGTGGCGCCCTGACACCGGTAGTCTGTGTCGATAAAACCCCCGATGAGGCGCCCGATTTCGAGACCCTGCAGGAAGAATCCCGGGCCACGGGCCAGTCCTGGGATGTGGTCTTCGTGGCTGCCATGTCTGGCCGCGGCGGCACGCCTCCTTCTACGGATGAGGCGCAACAGCCTCTGACGATGATGGTGGAGTCTATCCGGCTCGGTCATATCAGCAATTACCTCCCTCTAGATTCACAGGGGAGCGCTGTCAGCCTGGGCTGACAGCAAGAATCCGGTCAGTTTATCCGCCAGGTGTATTCAATAAGAGGTATTTGATTTTCCTCTAATTTGCCTAGGCTAAAGCTACAAGGTGCTTTTTTTCAGGGAGTCTGCAGTGTCCGTTTTTTCCCGCTTCGCTTTCCTACTGTTCACCCTGATCATGGCGATGTCCGTGAATGCAGCACCTTTGGCTAAATACGAGCCTGTTGCCGGTCGTCAGGTTATCAAACAGGCGTTTCCGGATGTCACACGGGTCATGCCCCGGAAAGGCAATCGGGCGATCCAGGAGCTTTATGCCCGAAAGGAATTGGTGGGCTTTGCCTATCAGTCCCTGGATTTCGTCCAGACGCCCGCCTACTCGGGCAAACCTGTCAATGCCATGGTGGTGCTGGATACGGAGGGCACCATCAAGGCTGCCAAGGTCATCCATCACGACGAACCCATTCTTCTGGTGGGTATTCCCGAGAGCAAACTTCACACCTTTACCGATCAATACACGGGTCTCAAAGCCGACCAGCGGGTGACCGTGGGTGGAACCGCCTCGGAGCGTAAGGTGGCTGTTGATGGGTTGTCCGGGGCCACGGTTACCGTCATGGTGATCAATGAAGTGATCATGCGCACCGCCCACCGGGTGGCCGTGGAGCTGGGCATGGTCGAGGGCGAGGATGGAACCCGCCCACCGCTGGCCCGCGTAGACAAACAGGCATTTGAACAGAAAACCTGGGACGAACTGACCGGTGACGGCTCTGTGCGCAGGTTGCTGCTCACCAAGGGACAGGTGGATGATTCCTTCAAAGGCACTGACGCCGAGGGTGTGGATACCGCA
This sequence comes from Marinobacter sp., assembly GCA_033721635.1. Lineage (GTDB taxonomy): Bacteria > Pseudomonadota > Gammaproteobacteria > Pseudomonadales > Oleiphilaceae > Marinobacter. The sequence goes on from JAWWAT010000449.1 coordinate 1,290, forward strand.
AGCCCGGAAGAACGAGATGAACCACTGATCGAGCTGTATACCGCCTACCTGGATGCGCCGACCATTGGCCGGAATCTGCTGGGCGAAAGCCAGTACCAGTGGCTGACATCCGAGCTTAAAGAGGGCGAGCATGCCATCGCCGTAATGGCCAGGGGAGAATACTCCTTCAAGGGGTCGGGTTACGTTCGCGGCGGTATTTTCGACCGCATCCAGATCCGCCAGTTCGGCGACACCTTCAATTTCCGGGATCTCGACTTCTATCGGCTGAGCGACGTCTACGCCGAGGGCATGCCGGACTTCACCGAGATGGCGATTTTTATCATTCGCCAGCAGTACAACTTCGATCCCGGCACCCCCTGGACACTTGAACTTACGGTCAAGCGCCAGACCGGCCCTCTGGACAGCGAATTTCAGGTTTTCCCGCTGGACTACCAGTTGCCGGAGCAGTACTACACCCGTCCGGAGACCGTGGTTTCCGAGGAAGAGTGGCTGGAGAGCCAGCCCATGTGGGTACAGGTGTGGTATCAGCGGGAATTCCAGATTGTGGTGCTGGGTATCGGTATCGGCGTGCTGATGTTCATCCTGTTTTTCCAGGACTGGCTGGTAAAAAAGCCGAAGATCATGCGCTGGATCCGCCACGCCTTCCTGACCTACACCCTGTTCTTCATCGGCTGGTATGCCATGGGGCAGCTGTCTATCGTCAACGTGCTCACGTTTGTGAACAGCCTGATCAGTGGCTTCAGCTGGCAAACCTTCCTGATCGACCCGGTTATCTTCATTCTCTGGGCCGTGGTGGCCGGCATCATTCTTCTGTGGGGTCGGGCGGTTTACTGCGGCTGGTTGTGCCCATTCGGCGCTTTGCAGGAGTTGCTGAATGAGATCGCACGCAAGCTCAAGGTGCCCCAATACACCGTGCCTTTTGCCGTGCACGAGCGGCTGTGGGCCATCAAATACATCATTCTCCTGGTGCTGTTCGGGGTTTCACTGGATTCCATGGCAACCGCCGAGCGGCTGGCCGAGGTGGAGCCGTTCAAAACTGCAATCACGCTCAAGTTTGATCGCAGCTGGCCTTTCGTCACTTATGCCGCCCTCTTGCTGGTGATAAACCTGTTCACCCGAAAGGTTTTCTGTCGCTACATGTGCCCGCTGGGCGCGGCGCTGGCCTTGCCGAGCAAATTGCGAGTGTTCGACTGGCTTAAGCGCCGCAAGGAGTGCGGCAATCCCTGTCGCCTTTGTGACCACGAGTGTGAAGTACAGGCGATCCATCCTGACGGCCACATCAACTACATGGAGTGCCATTACTGCCTGGATTGCCAGATGACCTATTTCGATGACCACAAGTGCCCGCCGTTGATCGTCAAGCGACGCGGCAAGCGCCGTGGTCACAATGCACCGGGCCACCCGGAGGAAATACCCGTGGTTCAGGTGTCTTGAGTAGTCCCATAAAAAGAAAAGATGAGAAGCAAAAACCGCCATTACCAATAACGGAGTTGGATGTCATGAAAAAAAGAGATGATCTGATCAAGGATAAGCCGGAGCTTCCGGAAAGCGGCCAGAGCCGCCGTCGGTTTATGGGAGCTGCAGCGCTGGCGGGTGTCGCCGGTGCCACCGGCCTCGGTACGGCCGTGATGTCGCGGGAGGCATTCGCCGCTGCCGCCGAGGAAGCCCGCAACAAATACGTCGTGCACCCCGGCGAACTGGACGAGTACTACGGCTTCTGGAGCGGTGGTCACTCCGGTGAAGTCCGGGTTCTGGGTGTGCCTTCCATGCGGGAGCTTATGCGCATTCCGGTGTTCAACGTGGACTCAGCCACAGGGTGGGGGATCAGCAACGAAAGCAAAGACGTGCTGGGCCATGATAATACCCACCTGAACGGCGATTCTCATCACCCCCACATTTCCATGACCGATGGTCGTTATGACGGCAAATACCTGTTCATCAACGACAAGGCCAATA
>JAWWAT010000450.1:0-3245 GCA_033721635.1 Marinobacter sp.
GAGTCAGGGCTTCAATGCTCACAGCTGATCTCCTTCAGATTCGGTCTCTTCAGGTGTGTAGTAATCCAGGTTGAACGCTACGGCAATGTCTTCGAGCAGTTTGACCAGTCCCTGTAAAACCAGCAGCGCGGTGCCGATGGGAATGGCCAGCTTTACCGGCCAGATGGGCGGATTCCAGGCGGAATAGGACGTTTCCCAACTGGACATCGATTCCTGGGCCATGTCGATCCCGAACCACAACAGGGCGAGCGTAAAAATGAAAAAGATCGAAGAGGTGACAATGTCGAGAGCCGCGCGCTTACGAGGCTTCAGGTGCGAATGCAACAGATCCACGTTCACGTGGCCCCGATGGGCCATGATGTAACCGCCGGACATTATGGCGTAGACGCCGAATAGCATCTGGGTCAGTTCGTTGGTCCAGACCGTAGGAGAATTGAGCAGATAACGGAACCCGACCTCGAGAAGCAGGAACACGAACATCGCGAAAATGAGGAGGGCCACCCACCGGCCGATGAAATCGTTGAGACGGGTAACCCCTCTCATGAATGCGGCGATCATCACACTCACGGCAATCTCCCACGGGAAGCTGATTTGGTTCGGGGACAGAAAGGCCGGGGTCAGGAGCCCCGGCCTGATTCAGGGCAACGGCTGATCAGAGGTAGCCGAGATCGGCCAGGTAACCTTTCAGCATGTCGAGCGCCTTCTTGGCGTTCTCGCTGCGCTTGCCTTCTTCATCCCACATGGCCTGGGCGGTGGCGACCAGCTTGTCCTGGACTTCGTCCGGGAGGACATTCAGTTGCACGCCCTGCTCTTCGATGGCCTTGGCCAGGGTGATGCGCTCCTTGTACTGGTACTCGTTGGTGCGGATCCAGAACTGCTCGTTCAGGGCGTCCTTGACGATCTTCTGCATGTCTTCCGGCAGTTTGTTCAGAGCTTTCTGGCTGACGATGATGACGTCGGTGCCGGCAATGTTCAGGGCAGGCTGCACATGGTATTTGGCGACTTCATACAGGCCCATGCTGTAGGCACCCTGGGCCGCACCCCAATGGGCACCGTCCACGATGCCGGAATCCAGCGCTGAGTAGAGTTCGCTGCCCGGGATGTAGGAAGCGGCGGCGCCAGCCTCGGTCAGGAACGTTTGCAGGGCGCCGGAGGAGCGGATTTTCAGGCTGTTGAAGTCCTCCACGCTTTCAATCGGCTCCTTGACCACCATTTCGGTCGGATAGACTTTGTCCGTGGCCCAGTAGACGTCATGTTCTGCTGCTTCGTCCCGAAGCATCTGTTCGAATCCCAGGTTCTGGTGAAAGTAGGCGGCCTCCCAAACGTTGCGGAACGCAAACGGCAGACCGGAGGCAATGCCGGCGAGGGAAATCTTGTCCTGGGCGTAGGCCGGAGAAATGGTGCCCATTTCCAGGATGCCACGACTCACAGCGTTGAAGGTGTCCGTGGCCTTGAACAGGGCGCCAGCTTCGTAAAGCTGCAGTTTAAGGCGGCCATCAGTGCGCTCTTCCAGTACCCGCTTGATGCGGCCAAGGCTGTCTGTGTAGGAACTGCTGGAGCCTGGCCAGTGAGACTGCACCTTCCAGGTAAAGGAGTCCTGGGCGGCAGCGGGTGCTGCCGAGAGCGCAGCGGTAATACCGAGGGTAAGGGCTGACGCATACACCGTCAGAGTCTTGCGAGCAGTAGCAAAGAGTTTCATGAGCGTGCCTCGTTCATTGTTGTAGTGGCGTTGCTTTGTGTTTCACTGTGCAGAATTCACAACTGCAGGGTGAATTTTATTCTCTGAATCTATCACAACATCGGCGCTTTGCAATAGGATGTTTGTCGTTCGAATTCGCAGTCGGTCTTGATGTAAGGGTAGTTCAAAAGACCGGTTTCCACCGCCGCCGGGAACTCGCTATCGGCGCCTGACGCCTGCTCATGGGAGGTATTCAGCGGCAATAATAGCCAGAAAGTTCCGCCCACTACTCGTTGTCTTTTTCATTTTTCGTCGATCTTGGTTGATTATGTTTTACTAGATGAAACCACCTTTCAAATATATTGACTCAAAACCGTAAGGCGTGACAAATTACGAAAACAACAGAACGACAAAGACAACATGAGCCGCCTGGCCCACCTGGAATGAATGTCAGATGAGTGAGGAAAACCCCCACATTACCCACGGGCAGGATCTGCCCGGCTTCCACAGTCTGCTTGGCTACCGCCAGGCTTCATGGGAAGAAAACGAAGCGGTTATCGAGCTTGAGCTTCGGCCCGGGCATCTGAATCTTGGCGGCGTTATTCATGGCGGTGTGCTGACGTCTCTGCTGGACATTGCCATGGCGCAGGCCGGTACTTACTGCCCCTTTCCAGGCCGGATGCGAAAAGCCATTACGCTGTCGCTCACCACCACGTTTACCGGCCAGTGTTCCGAGGGCGTGATCCGGGTAACCGGTCGAAAACGCGCCGGTGGGCGCCGGATCTTCAACAGTACCGGCGAAGTGCATGACGACAGGGGCAACCTCCTGGCGATTGCCGAGGCCACGTTCCGCATTCGCTCCGGCAGCGAAAAGCCGGAGGGTGTCGCGATCTGAATGGCGTGATCTGAACAGGTGATTGCCTTTTCGATGGCAGTCACAAACCAAAATAACAAGAGGAATCGGCAATGTTCGAGCTGTCTGACAGGGCGAAACGGCTGCAGTCTGAGTTAAACGAGTTCATGGCTGCCCACATCTATCCGAACGAAGAGACCCATCATCGACAGATCGAAGACGCCGAGGATCGCTGGGCGCCGGTACCCATAATCGAAGACCTGAAGCAGAAGGCCAAAAGCGCCGGCCTGTGGAACCTGTTTCTGCCTGACAGCGAATTCGGCGCGGGCCTCAGTAACTTCGAATACGCCCACCTCTGCGAAATCATGGGCCGTTCCGCTATGGCGCCGGAAGTGTTCAACTGCTCGGCGCCCGATACCGGCAACATGGAGACGATTGCCCGCTACGGTAATGCGCAGCAGCAGGAACAATGGCTGAAGCCGCTCCTGGATGGCGAGATTCGCTCCTGCTTCTCCATGACAGAGCCGGACGTGGCCTCATCCGACGCCACCAATATAGCCTGCGAGATCCGCCGTGAAGGCGATGAATACGTCGTTAACGGTCGTAAATGGTGGTCCTCAGGCGCCATGACCCGGAATTCGAAAATCGCCATTGTCATGGGCAAGACCGATCCTGATGCAGAGAAACACAAGCAGCAGTCCATGATCCTGGTGC
>JAWWAT010000451.1:0-3242 GCA_033721635.1 Marinobacter sp.
GAAATGGGGCGGAAACACCTGTGCCAGAACCAGATGGCCAAAGTTATGGAGCAGTCCACCAAGGTAGGCGAGACCAAATACCGGCCGTTCGCCGCGAGGCATCATGCTGGCCAGGATTCCTGCCGACTGGGCTTGCCAGATGGCCTGTTGCCAGTAATCCACGTAGCCATCCGGGTGGTCTTGGGGTTGTTTAAGCGCCCGCCCCAGAGACAGCCCCATGGCAAGGTTCATGACCAGATCGAACCCGAGCACCCTCGAAACCGCATCGTGTACGGACTTTACCTGGCCTGCCGCGGCATAAAACGAAGACGAGGCCCAGCTTACAACTTGCGCAGCAAGGCTCGGGTCACTTTCGACGATATCCACCAGGTCGCCCATGACGGCATTGGGGTTGACCCGCAGATGGATAATTCGCTGGGCGGTTTCAGGCAATGGCGGCAACTCCAGAGTGTCTTCCAGTCGCTGCTGTATTCTCAGACCGGTGAATTTCTTGATCGCGCAATGGAACTGGTCCCGATCCCTGCCGTGGTCATCAAGATTGACTTTGATCGTTTCCGGAGCAACCGCGAAAGACCGCCTGTCGGCCTTGGTGGTCAGGGCCCGGAAATCGTCTGCAGGCATGACCATCGCCAGATTCTGCTCGCCCAGTTCCAGGGCGACCGCAGGCAGGTCATCCACGCGATCGTCGACCACCGTTGGCCAGCCTGTCAGTGATGGCAATGCAGGGAGCGCCTTGAGGCCGGCCCTTTCCCGAACACGCAACTGTTCTCGTCGCTTCATCAGGCGAAGGTCACGACCCAGCTGCTTGTTCAGCTGTTCCAGATCAATCAGATCGTCCCGGCGGCAGATTACCTGAAGGTTTCCTTGCTCATCATTGAGTAGAACCATTCGCAACAGTTCTTTCTGGCTCGCCTGGCCTGCATCCCTCAGGGATACGCCCGCTGCGGTCTCACCCAGAGCCTGCTGAACTGCGACAGGTAATTCCATATATTTCTCCCGAATATTGCTGTTTTCTGTCGGATAGCCCGAGTCCGAAAATCACCTTGGGTTCAGTATAGGGCAAACAAATGACCGTGACGTTGACCGAACTCTATTTCCAGACCGCTTTCATACGCGTCGTCCCACGGAATGGACGTCTTTACACATCGCCGTACTGCGTTCTGTCACCAAGCCATCGCCGAACCAGTCCCCCGACAAGCTCCGGATGCCTCATAAGATCCGGCGCCATTTTCCGAACTGGCTCAATCCAGCCCTTGTCGCGCTCAAAATCCGCCAACCGAAACTGCATCATACCGGTTTGGCGGGTGCCCAGCACCTCGCCCGGCCCACGTATTTCCAGGTCTTTCTCGGCGATAAAGAAACCATCCTGGCTGTCCCGCAGCGCCTGCAGTCGGGCCTTGCCATTAGCTGACAAAGGCGGGTGGTACATCAGAACACAGAAGCTCGCTTGCTCGCCCCGGCCAACACGACCACGAAGCTGATGCAACTGGGCCAGCCCCAGGCGTTCCGGGTTTTCGATAATGATCAGCGACGCGTTGGGGACGTCCACCCCCACCTCAATCACGGTGGTCGCCACCAGCAGGTCCAGTTCGCCGACCTTGAATTGCTCCATCACCGCCGCTTTTTCCTGGGCCTTCAGCCGGCCGTGAACCAGCCCCACTTTAAGATCCGGTAAGCGGTCGGCCAGCTCCTGGGCGGAAACCTCTGCTGCCTGACACTGCAGGGCCTCGGATTCTTCAATCAAGGTGCAGACCCAGTAGGCCTGCCGACCTTCCCGGCAAGCACCCCGAACCCGCTCAATCACATCTTCCCTGCGGCTATCGGGAATCACGATGGTTTCAATCGGCTTCCGCCCCGGCGGAAGTTCATCAATTACCGAGGTATCCAGGTCTGCGTAAGCGCTCATGGCCAGAGTGCGGGGAATCGGCGTTGCCGTCATGATCAACTGATGAGGTGCCAGGGAGCCGCCCACACCCTTTTCCCGGAGGGCGAGTCGCTGGTGAACACCGAAACGGTGCTGTTCATCCACGATCACCAGGGCAAGGCGGTGGAACTCCACATCCTCCTGAAACAGGGCGTGGGTACCAATTACCACTCTTGCGTTACCGGAACGGACCGCTTCCAGCGCTTCAGCCCGGGCTTTGCCCTTCACTTTCCCGGACAGCCACGCAAGGCGAATACCCAGAGGCTCCAGCCATGCCCGGAAATTCTGGAAGTGCTGTTCGGCAAGGATTTCGGTGGGCGCCATCAGAGCTACCTGGGCGCCGGCACCGATGGCCTGTAGTGCGGCCAGCGCCGCCACCACCGTTTTCCCGGATCCGACATCACCCTGAACGAGTCGAAGCATGGGCAGAGGCTGGCTCAGGTCCTGACGGATGTCGGCCAGCACATGACGCTGGGCACCGGTGAGTGCGAACGGCAGGGAATTCAGAAAACGCTCGGGCAGATCACCGGTGGGCAGGAGTGGGAGCGCTTCGCGGGCCTGGATCTGCTCACGCACCTGCAGCAAACTCAACTGGTGCGCCAACAGCTCTTCCATCACCAATCGCTGTTGCGCGGGGTGTCGCCCTTCCATCAGCAGGTTTACCGGCGCGTTGGCAGGAGGAGAATGCACCAATTGGACAGCTTCGGTGATTCCGGGTAGTTGGTATTCGGCCAGCAGTCCCTGGGGTAGCCAATCCTTGATCGGGAACCGCTGGAGATAGGTCAGAGCCTGCTGGCACAGGGATCGCACCCGGGGCTGTTGAATCCCCTCTGTGAGAGGGTAAACCGGCGTCAGGGTGGCGTCGCCTTCTGCCGGCATCGGCGGCGGATTCACCTGGTACTCCGGGTGGTAAAACTCATACCCCGCGCGGCCTGGACGAACTTCGCCAAAGCAGCGAACCCTGGAGCCTTCGCTCAGCTGGTTTTTCTGGGCGGCGTTAAAATGGAAGAAACGCATGACCAGAAAGCCGCTGCTATCCCGGAGGGTCACCTGCAGACTGCGCCTGCGTCCCATCACGAGATCGGCTTTCATCACCTCCCCTTCCACCACCGCGACGTCGCCGATGCGAAGACTTCCCATGGGGATGACCCGGGTTCTGTCCTCATACCGATGTGGTAAATGGAACAGCAAATCCTGCAGGGAGACAATGCCCAGCTTGGCGAGTTTCTCCGCCAGGGCGTTTCCTACGCCCTTGAGCTGGGTGACCGGTATGTCATCCAGTGACGTCATAGTCAGGCTCAGGCGCTTTCGGCCACAA
>JAWWAT010000452.1:0-3242 GCA_033721635.1 Marinobacter sp.
AGACGTGAGGTAACCTTCCGTACCGTGACCGAGTCGTCCACCACCATAACCACGGTGGCCTGTTCCTCGTAACGGGCGGACTCGCGAGCCTTCTCGAGGTTGGCCAGACGCTGGCGTTCGGACAGGATGTCGGAACGGATCATGGCCGGCAGGTCGAGGATCACGACCACGTTACCGTCACCCAGAATGGTGGCACCGGATACGCCACGGACCGAGCTGAACTGTGGGCCAAGGGACTTAACAACAATTTCCCGGCTACCCATCAGGTTGTCCACCTGCAGTGCCATGGGCTGCTCAGCACCGCGCACCAGAATCACCGGCAGCGGCAGGGCCTGACCCTGCAACTTAGGATGATGGTCGCTGTTCAGCAGACTGCCGAGGTACTGAAGCCGGTATTCCTGACCGGCGTATTCGTACATCGGCGCGTCGGGTTTGTAGTATTCCTCGAGCTCGTAAGTGCTGACCCGGACAATGCCCTCAATCGTGTTCAGTGGGATGGCGTAGAAGTCCTCGCCGGTGGACACCATCAGGGCCCGGTTCACGGACACCGTGAACGGCAGGCGCACGGTGAAGGTGGTGCCACGGCCCAGGGCCGAATCAATGTCCAGGCTGCCGCCGAGCTGCTTGATTTCACTGGCAACCACGTCCATGCCCACGCCCCGGCCTGAAATCTGGGTCACCTGCTGGGCCGTGGAGAAGCCGGGCTGCAGGATGAACTGCAGGATTTCCCGTTCGGACAGGTCTTCATCTTCCCGCAGCATGCCCTGACGGATGGCCTTGTCCCGAATAACCGAGGAGGGAATGCCGGCGCCATCGTCGATCATGCGCAGGACTACGTCGCCGCCTTCACGGGTCAGAGACAGGGTGACTTCGCCGGTCTCCGGCTTTCCAGCCTTCTTGCGGTCTGCCGGGCTTTCAATGCCGTGGTCCAGGGCGTTCCGGAGCATGTGTTCCAGAGGCGCGATCATGCGCTCGAGGATGTTCCGGTCCATCTCGCCTTCGGCGTTGCGAACATCGAAGTCCACTTTTTTGCCCAGTTCGCCGCTGATCTGACGAACGATCCGGCGCAGACGCGGCACCATGGAGGCGAACGGAATCATCCGGGTCTTCATCAGACCTTCCTGAAGCTCCGTGTTGATCCGGGACTGTTGCACCAGCAGGGTTTCAGTGTCCCGTACCCGGTCGGACAGGGTTTCACGCAGGTCTGCAAGGTCCGAGGAAGATTCGGTCAGAGCCCGGGACAGCTGCTGGATGGACGAGTAACGGTCCATCTCCAGGGGGTCGAAGTCGTCGCCGTAATCCGGACCGTGCTCTTTCTCGGCACTGAACAGGATCTGCGCTTCGGTTTCGATTTCCATCCGGCGCAGCTGCTCACGCAGACGCTCGATGGTGGCAGCCATTTCATCCAGGGTATGACCAAAATCACTGGTCTGCTGCTCCAGCCGGCCCCGGGTAATACTGGTCTCGCCCGCGAGGTTGACCAGCTCGTCCAGCAGCGGCGCGGATACCCGGATGGTTTCCTGGGCGGCGCGCTGTGCTTCGGCAGCCTGTTTGCGGGCCTTGGCCGGCGATTTTCCGGGTTTGGGTGCCGGTGCCACCGGTTTTTCCGCTTTGGCGGGCGCTGTCGGCTCTTCGGGCTTTTTTGGTTCTGGTTCGGCCTGCGCCGGCTGTTCGGTCTTTGCCGGTTCCGGCACGCCGGAGCCGGACTCATGCCCTTTGCGGATATCGGAAACCAGGGCAATGATGGCGTCGTGATCTTCGGTAATGGCCTGCCACTGTGATTCATCCGGGGCATTGCCGCCCAGATCAATCAATCGGGTTTCAAGTGCGTGGGCCCTGTCGCCGAGCTGCGTAAGCTGGGACAGACGGGCACCGCCCTTGAGCGTGTGCAATGCCCGCTGGGCCTCCTGGTTGAAATTGTGGTTTGCCGGGTCTTTGCGCCAATCGTCAAGCAGCTGCTCGAGCTGATCCATGATTTCGCCGGCTTCCTCAAGGAAGATCTCCAGGACTTCCGGATCGATCGCTTCCTGTCCGGACTCTTCCCGGGGCGCGGCGGTTTCCTCCGAGGCGACCTCATGGGCGGCCCGGAAGGCATCAACTAGGCTGGTATCCGGCTCGGGCTTCTTGCCCTCTTCCAGGCTGTTGAGCATCGTTTTCAGACTGCCCAGTGCCCGATCGCTGAGGCTGAGCAGTGTTTTCTGGTTGTTCGACCCCGAGATAAGGGGGTCGAGGGCATCGGACCAGGCCTCTGCCAGATTGGCAATGGGGTCGACATCAGAAAGCCGTGCACCGCCCTTGAGGGTGTGCAGTTCCTGTTGAAGCTGGGTCAGGCCGGTCAGTTCTTCCGGCTCGTCACGCCACTGGTCCAGGCACTCGCTGATGGCGTCGTAGATTTCCAGCCCTTCGTCCAGGAAGATACCGATCAGATCATCATCACTGGCCTGTGTAAGAGTCTCGCTGAGGCTGGTGCCTTCCGGCGCTTCCTCGGCCGGAGCCTCAGTTTTATCCACCTCTGCCGGCTGTTCGGTCTCTTCCTCACGGGCATCAGCGGGCATTGCCTCGCCCCGCAGGATGGACTGGACCCGGGCAACCAGCTCATCGGCCGGCGGGCATGGCTTCTGGGTGGCGACCTGCTCGACCATCTGCGCCAGTCTGTCATGGCAGGCAAACAGCAGGTCGTTCATGGAGTCGCTGGCTTCCAGCTGACCTTCCGCAACCTTTTCGAACAGATCCTCCAGCACATGGGTCAGGTCGCCGATGGCTTCAACGCCAGCCATACGTGCGCCGCCCTTGAGCGTGTGCACATCGCGCTGGAGTTCCGCGGCCACGGTCCGGTCCGAAGGATCTTCGGTCCAGGTGTGCAGGGCACTGCCGGTGGAGTTGATCAGGTCGTAGGCTTCTTCCAGGAAGATACCAACCAGCTCCGGATCCAGGTGAGAAAGGTCGGCTACGCCGTCCTCTGCCTCGGCGGTTTCATCTGGCCCGGTCGCGGCAAGGTCGGACTCTTGCGGCTCATCCACGTCGGGCAGCGGTGCCTGTTCCTCGGTGTCTACCTGCGCTTCGGGCTCTTCATCCTGGCTCGTTACGTTGGTGACCGGCCGGCTTCCGGTGGCGCCGTCCATGTAAGCCTGGATTTCGCCAATCAGATCCGGAGCAGGCCGTGGTGGTTCCTTGGCCTCCAGGTTCTCGACCATGCCCGCCAGACGATCGTGGCAGCGGAACAACAGGTCCGAAAGCTCATC
>JAWWAT010000453.1:0-3238 GCA_033721635.1 Marinobacter sp.
AAGGATCTTGGCAGTGCTGGCCGCTCTGCTATACCTCACTGGCTGCGCCTCCGGCGCCCAAATGGGCAACATGGTGTACGAGGGGCCGTTGAAGGCCTATGACACAGCCCTGGAAGACAATGTGGATGTCACCAACGTATCCGGCGGCGAAAAAACAAACCCTGCATGGACCTCCGAAATTGACAACGACGCCTTCGCAGGCGCCCTGAAACAAACCCTGCAAAAACAGGGACTGCTCTCCGGAACCGGTCGCTATCAGCTCGAAGCGCTTCTGCTGGAAGTGGACCAACCCATGTTCGGGCTGGACTTTGAGGTAACCACACACGTGAGGTACATCCTGACTGACCGCGACAACAACGGCGCCGTGGTTCTCAACGAAACGATTGTTACCCCCTACACCGCCACCATTGGCGATGCGTTCGCCGCCATAAAGCGCCTGAGGCTGGCCAACGAAGGATCCGGAAAAGCCAACATTCAGGGTCTGCTGGACAAACTCTCCGAACTTCGAATCCAGCCCGCCAACATCTCCCTGGCGCAATAACTCTCCTGGAATCCTGCTCTAAGACAAGGAAGCATCATGAAGTCTCCACTACTCCTTACACTGGCCGTCATCGCGTTTCTGTCTACCGGTTGCGCATCGGTGGTCTCCGGAACCGACCAGAAACTCACCTTCAACAGCGAGCCTGAAGAAGCCACCGTTACGGTTTCCGGCCGTGTCCTCGGTAAAACCCCGCTGACTGTGCCGGTGGACCGGGGCTCCAACCAATCCATTACCTTTGAAAAGGAAGGTTACGAGACTTACACCGCTCAGCTCTCCACCACAACCAACCCGTGGTTCTTCGGTAACATCGTGATTGGGGGGCTACTGGGTTCCACTACCGATGGCGTATCCGGTGCCATCCACGAATTTTCTCCAGACCAGTACTTCGTCACCCTGAAGCCTGACACCCCCTCTGGAATCTCGACTTCCAAACCGCGACAGATCAAGGAAATCATCATCGCGTTCAGTGGAGAGTTTCGACACCAGCTGGCGAGTGGCGGCGGTGAAAAGGTGGACACCATCGTGCACCTGTTGGGTATCGAAGCGTCGGAGAAGGACACCACTATTCAGGCACTGAATCAGCTTGCTCTGGCCAATGAGAACGACCTTGAGCTGGCCAAAACGATTATTGAGGTTTACGACATTCAATAAAGGGCAGCTCTTGAAGCCGGGGCGGTTTGAATAAGCCCCGGTTTTCACCGGCCCCTCTTCCCGTTTTCCTGTTGCCCGAGCCGATTCAGGCGGTTATATCTGCCTATATCCCCGCCTCCACAAGCATGCTAAAAGATCGCTCCCGGCCGTAGCCCGGGCATTTTCCCCTTCAGGATATCAGCATGTCAGACAAATTTTTCTTCAAAGGCCGGCAGGATGCACGCCAGCACCACACCACTTATGGCGGATTTCAGACCAACGCCAGCCAGAAGAGTGGCAGCAAGAAGTATCCGCTAACGCTGGTGGTAACCAGTGAGGCGCGCAAGCAGGAGGTTGAGGCACAGGTGGCCGGGGCAAAGCTGTACGCGAATATTTCGGTCGATACCCGAGAGGGCGCCGTTGAATCCATCAACGAGCTGACCGCTATCCTGAATAAAGGGAGCACGGTCACCACCGTAAAATCGCCGTCCCGCAACGACGCCTGCAACTGCGGCAGCGGACTCAAATTCAAAAAGTGCTGCGGCTGATAGCAGGCGGAGCAACGAGGGAAATGGCTATGATTGTTTGCGGTGTAGAGCTGACCGGCAGCGATGCGGTGGTGTGTATTCTGAATATGGACAGGGGGCAGTTCAACCTGCCCGACTGCAAGGTGCGCAAACTGTCACTGCCGAAAAACCATAGCCGTGAAGACCTGAAGCAGTTCCAGGCGGCCTTTGCGGAGCTAATGGCCGAGTACGGGGTCGCCCATGTAGCGATCAAAGAGCGGATGCCCAAAGGCAAATTTGCCGGCGGTGCCATCAGCTTTAAGATGGAAGCGGCCATTCAACTGATCACTGATGTTGAATTGACGGTGACCCTGCTGCCCCCGGCACTGATCAAGTCCACCCTGGCCTCGAACCCGCTGCCCATTGCGTTTGCCGACACGGGTTTGAAGGCGTTTCAGGAGACAGCCTTTATTGCTGCCTATGTAGGGCAGCTTCAGGGTCGTTGAACCTGAAAGGCGCGGGCGTATTCACCCTTACCCATCGCGTCTCAGCAGTTGCCCTTTTTCGCTTGGCCCGGTGGGCAGAAATGGCCACCAGACTTACGATAAGACCGGCGATCGTCGTAATCGTAGTCACGATGACGGCGATCATCGTCGCGATAGTATTCTCTATCATGATCTCTGGTGGTAATGGCTGTTCCCGTTGCCGCACCGACCGCACCGCCGAGAATAGCACCGTCCCTGCCACCTACCTCGTTGCCGATGGCAGCCCCAATGGCTCCGCCAATACCGCCACCCAGCGCGGCGTCGGCTGTGTCATCCGCAACGGCACCCAATGAGGTGGCACTCAGAGATAGAAAAACGAGCAGTGATTTCATATTCATTATGTAAATCCCATGGTTCAGGTGGCCCGAGCTGCCCGATATAGCGGGAAGGAGACCATTTTTCCGACGCCCCATCGGGCACTTGTCAGTTCTTTGAATTAATCGAGACTATCAGAAATACAGGAGAAGCCACCTCTTAAAATTTATTTATATTTCATAAAGTTAAATAATTTTAAGAGATAGTGCGAATTGCGGGAAAACGGCGGAGGACCTCTGGATCTATCTGCGCCAGCAGATTAAATGAGTCAGTCTCGGTTCTCTCCCAAGAACTGCACATCCCTGTCACAAAACTCGGCAGCCAGGCTTTACCTTTATTCGCATATGTCGTATCAATGTGCAGTTGTTCAGGGATAGATAGGAAGCGACATTGGATGTTGGAGACATACTCCCGTTTTACCTCCCGTGCTCCCTCGAAATCCCTGAATGCAAACACGTGCGTCTGGAACGCGCTCCAAACACTGGGCTCCAGGCATCGAGTATTTGAGGAAATCTGAGAGGGAAGCATGAATAAACAGAAATTGATCAGGCGTTGCGCTGTCGTCTCCAGCTTGGCTCTACTGACCGCTTGCGGCGGTGGTGGCGGTGGTGGCGGCAGCGATAACGCAGAGCCATCCCTCTCGCTTGACTCAAGCGGCTACGCGAGCAAAACGATTGAAATTTCATCGTCCACGAACGTCA
>JAWWAT010000454.1:0-3221 GCA_033721635.1 Marinobacter sp.
GTTCGCCCCATTTCTCATCGGGCACGCCAACCACGGCAGCACCGGCGACAGCGGAATGCTGGCTGATCAGGTTTTCCAGATCCAGTGAAGACAGCCACTCACCACCGGTCTTGATCACATCCTTGATGCGATCCTTGATGGTGATGGTGTTGTCCGGCTCCATAGAAGCCACATCGCCGGTGTGAAGCCAGCCACCTTGCCAGAGCTCTTCGCCTTTCTCGGGCTCCTTGAAATAGCCCTGGGTCAACCATGGTGCACGAGCCACGATTTCGCCTTTGGCCTCGCCATCGTGAGGCACCGGAATGCCATCGGGATCCACAATTTCCAGTTCAACCATGGGTGTTGCAATGCCGGTCTTCACCCGGATCGCCGTCTGCTGCTCAAGAGGCAGCTCGAGGTCTTCGGGTTTAAGGTGCGACGCGCAGAGCAGCGGACAGGTTTCGGACATGCCGTAAGCGGTGTACATCTTGATGCCGAGCTTGGCCCCGGCGTCGCACAGGCCCTTGGTCAACGCACTGCCGCCGATAAGCACGTGCCAGTTGCTCAGATCGGCCGTCTTGATGGATTCGGTGGCCATCATCATCTGCATAATGGTGGGCACGCAGTGGGAGAAGGTCACTTTATGCTTCTTAATGAGGTCCACCAGAAGCTCCGGCTCATAGCGGCCCGGATAGACCTGCTTGATGCCCATCATGGTGGCTGCGTAAGGCACACCCCAGGCGTGCACGTGGAACATGGGCGTTACCGGCATGTACACCGACGAAGAGCGCATCAGCGGCATCTCGTCGAATGACGCCACGGTACCTGTCATGGCCAGGGTATGCAGGACCAGCTGGCGGTGGCTGAAGTAAACGCCCTTGGGATTGCCGGTTGTACCCGTGGTATAGAAAGTGGTTGCAACGCTGTTCTCGTCGAAATCGGGGAAGTCGAACCGGTCATCGGCCCTGGCCAGCAGGCTCTCATACTCGCCGATGGTTTCAACGGGGGCCTGTTTCGCAGCATCGTCGTCGGTGAGCTGAATCCAGGTCTTGACCGTTTTGATCTCGCCCTTGACCGCTTCGATGATCGGCAGGAAGTCGTCGTGCACCAGAACCACATCGTCTTCGGCATGGTTCATGGTGTAAACAATCTGGTCCGGAGACAAGCGGATATTGACGGTGTGCAAAATGGCGCCAATCATTGGAATGGCAAAGAAACACTCCAGATACCGCGGAGTATCCCAGTCCATCACCGCAACGGTATCGCCCGGTTTGACACCGGCATCGGTCAACGCGTTGGCGAGGCGATGAATGCGCTCAACCAGATCGGAGTAGGTGTACGTGCTGCGGTTGGAATACACAATTTCCTGGTCCGGATTGTACCTGGGGCCCGAAAGCAGGAGTCGTTTGATCAGCAGGGGGTACTCATAGGCGTTTTCAGCCGGGGGGAGAATGCGTGTCTGTGCCATTACCTGTTTCCTCTTTCCCAGTTGTTGGTGTTATCGCGAGAAACAGGAATAAATCTGACACAGTTTGGCTGAAACAGGAACCGGTAATAGTGAAAAAATGCAGAGCGAACGGTGGCTTAGATGCCAATCCGGTTTCGCTCTGCGAACATGCTTGTCAGCGCTACAGTACTCTTCGTAGGTTCGGAATTACTCGTAGGTGCAGAGATACGCGGTATCGATATCGGTCTTCGCCTTGAAGCTGGCCTGGCCCGCTACATCAAAACTCTCGCCGGCACCGTAGGTCATCCACTCCTCCATTCCGGGTAGAAGCACCGTGAGGGCGCCGCTGATGACGGTCATGGTTTCTTTCTTGCTGGTACCGAACTCGTATTCGCCCGGGCTGATGACCCCGACCGTAGCCGGCAACGTGGAGGTCTGGAATGCGATGGATTTTGCCTTGCCGTCGAAATATTCATTTACTTTCAGCATCTGCTGGGCTCCGTAAAAAGTGTGGGTCGCTACTATACGGGAATTGGGGGCACTTTCGATGACAAATTTTCAATCGGGATTGCTGGACTTGCGTTCAGGTGGTGTTGGCTGCTCCTCCGCCTCCGGACCACTTTCGAGTCGGTTCAGGCGGACGTCGTAGCGCTCCCTGAGCTCGTCCTTGACGGTGCCTTCCCACAGCTTGATGCCGGTGAAGTACCCGGCTCGTCCGATCACATGGGCTGCAATCGGCGCTGTCAGGAAGATGAACACCACAATAGCGACAGCCCTGGCCACCACGGTGCTGTCGCCAAAATGGAACGCCACTCCCGCCATGGTCAGCATGGCACCAAGGGCACCGGCCTTGGTGGTGGCATGCATCCGGGTGGGTAAGTCAGGCAGTCTCAAAACCCCAACGGCGGCGAGGACCATAAACGCGGCGCCCATGAGCAACAGGATTGAAACCAGCACTTCAATCATCTTTGACTCCTCCGCGCTCAACGAACCGCGCGAAGCCGATGGCCGCCAAGAAGGCTGTCAGCGCAATCACGATGGCAACGTCCAGAAGACTGGCGACGCCGGTTTCTATGGCGTGCACGCCCACGTAGCCGACCACAATGGAAGTGATCAGTTCGAGCGCCACCACGCGGTCCGGCAAAGAAGGCCCCCGAGTGAGCCGAATGAACGCAAAGAGCATGGCCAGGGACAGCATGAAATAGACAACGTTGATCGAAACAGCAAGCATGGCGACTCCCTAGCGCATAACCTTCAGTACACGGCGTTCCAGTTCCCTGAGATCACTCCTCAGCTCCTCTTCATCATGCAGAAACATGGCATGTATGAACAAGACCTTACGATCGTCCGAGACATCGAGGCTCAGTGTACCGGGTGTGAGCGAGATGACGCTGCTTATAAACAGAATCTCCATGTCGGTTTCAGCTCTCAGCGGGAAAGCAATCACGCCCGGCCTCATGTGCCAGACGGGCGTGGCTACGTCGTAGGCCACCTTCAGGTTGGACTTCACCAGCTCTTTCAGGAAATAGACCAGAAAGGCGGTCAGTCGGGGGATCCGACGGGAATAGCCCTTTAGAGCAGGCACCTGATTCTGTAGAACCATCAAAGCGGCGTATCCGAACAGGAGGCCGGCCAGGAGATTCATTGCTGTCACGCTGCCGGTGAGGGTGACCCATGCCAGGGCCAGCAGCAGATTCCAGAACAGACCAATCACTGTGACTGCCCTCCAAGCACCGCCTCAATATACATCTGGGGATTCATCAGCTGGTCTGCTGCCGTTTCCGCCAGAACATAA
>JAWWAT010000455.1:0-3215 GCA_033721635.1 Marinobacter sp.
CAGGGCGAAGTCTGCTCCCGAAAGCGCCGTGCCCCGCTGATTCTCGTCAATCAGTTCATGGGCCAGGGTATCCAGCCGCCAGCGATCAAAGACGACGTAGCGAGGGTTGTCGGACCGACTGAAACTGGCCCTGCGAAGAAGGGCTTTAACCCGGGCCTGAAGTTCCCGGGCGCTAAAGGGTTTGGCGAGGTAATCATCGGCGCCGAGTTCCAGGCCCACAACCCTATCGGTCTCGTCGGAGCTCGCTGTAAGCATGATGATCGGCACCCGGCTGTGTTCGCGAATCTGTCGGCACAGGGTGAAACCGTCATCGCCGGGCAACATGACATCCAGAACAATCAGGTCGACGTGGGCGGAATCCAGCTGTTGACGCATCTGATCGCCGTCGCCCGCGGTCCTGACCTCATACCCTACCCGGGTCAGATGTTCCTCTAACAGCTCTCGGATAGCAGCGTCGTCATCCACTACCAGTATTGATGCTTTTCTTTCATTCATGGGTTGGTCTTTGTTGTTATTCATGCCTATCAGAATATGTCCTAAGGTTGTGCAGCAAAAGCCCCATATTGGTGCTAGCCTGCTATCAGGATTGTTAATAACACGGACGCGATCTGCACTATGAACTTCCAACTGGCAGTGGGCCTGACGGCGATACTGACCTCTGCCGTGTGCCAGGCCCAGCCTCCGACACTGGACCTCTTCACCTTTGACAGCGCGCCTTATCAGATGGCGGGCACAGCACAGGGTGGAACCAGTCAGATCTCCGGCGAAACCGTGGATACCGTGGTATGCGCCGCGAACCGTGCTGGTTGGTCAACCCGCATCAGAATAACCCCTCAGAACCGCGCCTTACACTCCCTGGAACGAAGCATGATCGATGGTTATTTTGCCATTGATCCCTCCGCAGAGCTGGACAACATAGCAAAACGCAGCGATCCGGTGGCCCTGGAGAAATGGTATTTTTTCACCCGGGCCAATAAAGCGTTTACCGGCAACCTGCGAATCGGCGTGGTGTCCGGTAGCAACGAGGAAGCCTGGCTGGAAGCCAACGGCCACGCCATTTTTCTGAGCGTGTCTTCGCCGTCGCAGCTGCTCGCGCTGCTCAAACGGGGAAGAATCGATACGGCCCTGATGGATGAGCGCGTCATGAACCGTCTCCGCTATGAAAACGATTCGGAGGGCATGCAACTCAATACCCATTTCGTCCGTTACGCGCCACTTTACCTGTACCTGAGCGAAGCTTTCGTTTCCGACTATCCTGATTTTCTGGGCACTTTCAACCGTACCCTGAACAGTTGCATGGCCGGACAGCTAGCAATGTCCGAGGAGGAGGAACGTCGCATTACGGAACTATCAAACCGCCTGTTCAAGGAAATGAACAGCATTCTGGATATCCGCCAGATCATTGAGGCAGGTCCCAGGCAGGAAAGCTTTACCGACGTAATGACCATCGATAGCCAGTGGCAGGCACTTGCACCGCTCGCCACGCCGGAAATGGCGGAGACAATTCTGGCACTTCCGGGCTCCAGAGCCCTGCATGCGTGGCAGCAATCGCACCAGGGTCTGGTAACCGAGGTAATGCTGGTGAATGACATGGGCACCCTGGCGGCGATGAGCCAGCTTACCTCCGATTACTGGCAGGGTGACGAACCTAAATTCCAGAAAGTGATTGATAACCGGAACACTGCCCCAGGCCATGACCGGCCCCTGTACCTGTCTCCCATCCGCTATGACAAATCTGCGGCCCGGTTTCAGGTTACCGCCAGCACTCCGGTTTTGCCTGCCAACGGGGAGCCGGCTATTGGGGTGATCGTGATCGGACTCAGTATCGAGGAAGCCCTCAGCGAGGTTGAACGATACTGAGCCAATCCCATTTCACGACGTCACGCCCTGGATTCCAGCAACGAGTCGATCTGCCGGGCATCCAGGGTTTCTTCTTCGAGAAGCGTGTTGGCAAGCCGCTCCAGTTTGTCCCGATTGTCTTTAAGCCGTTTTGCAACATCCTTTTCGATGTCGGTGATGAGTTTTCTGACCTCATCGTCAATTTTCTCGGCCGTGGCCTCACTGAAGTCCCGCTCGCGGGAAATCTCGTGCCCCAGAAAGACTTCTTCCTGGCTTGAGCTCACCGAGACCGGGCCGATGGCCTCGCTCATACCCCAGCGTGAAACCATTCTGCGGGCGAGTTTGGTCGCCTGCTCAATGTCGTTTTCGGCCCCACTGCTGACTTCGCCGAAAATCAGGCGCTCGGAAACACGACCGCCCAGCATCACGGCGATACGGTCCCGGGCATAGGAGGCGGTCATGTTCAGACGCTCCTCGTCCGGTGCCTGCTCGGTCAGGCCGAGTGCCCGGCCCCGAGGAATTATCGTGACTTTTTCCAACGGATCCGCCTTGGGAAACAACAGCGCCGTCAGCGCATGACCAGATTCGTGGAAGGCAATCACCTTTTTTTCCTCATCGCTGAGGGTCTGCTCACGCTCAGCCCCCATCAGGATCTTGTCTCTGGCCATGTCGAAATGGGCCATGGCAACCAACTTGCTGTCGTCTCGCCCGGCGAACAGCGCCGCTTCGTTCGCCAGGTTTTCCAGGTCTGCCCCGGAAAACCCCACGGTTCGACGAGCCACTGCCGCGAGATCTACATCGTCATCCAGCGGCATGGCTTTGGTATGGATTTCAAGAATCTGCTCCCGGGCTTTCCTGTGAGGGCTATCCATAGTCACTTTCCGATCGAACCGGCCCGGGCGCATCAGCGCAGCGTCCAGTACGTCCGGCCGGTTGGTGGCGGCAATCACGACAACCGCTTCGTGGGGGGAGAAACCGTCCATTTCCGACAGAATCTGGTTCAGAGTCTGCTCCCGCTCGTCGTGCCCTCCGCCAACGCCGGCGCCGCGAGAACGACCGATAGCGTCCAGTTCATCAATGAAGATGATCGACGGCGCTTCCTTACGGGCTTCTTCAAACATGTTGCGCACCCGCGATGCCCCGACGCCAACAAACATTTCAATAAACTCGGAACCGGATATGGAGAAGAACGGTACATCGGCCTCGCCGGCAACCGCTCTTGCCATGAGGGTTTTGCCGGTGCCGGGCGGCCCGACCATCAGCACACCACGGGGCAGCTTGGCGCCCAGTCGCTGGTAATAGGACGGATTCTTGAGATAGTCGACAATTTCCGTCAGGTCCTTCTTGGCGCCGTCCGACCCGGCGATGTCCTCAAA
>JAWWAT010000456.1:0-3214 GCA_033721635.1 Marinobacter sp.
GGCAAAAAAGCTCTGGCCAATCCGGATTTCGTGCAGCGCCTCAAAGACGGCAAGGAAATTGCCGATATCGACTTCGGAATGCTGCAACCCAAGGCCACGATCACCAATGAACTGGCCTGGCGCAAGCAGAACGCAGCCTGAAGCCAGACCCGGCTGGCTCATCATGATCTCCTTACTCAGGAGGTCCTGGTGAGCCATTGCCTCACCCTATACATCGAGTTTTTCGATTCATCCTTATCTTCAAATCTGTTTTTGTGCGATTCGTCATTAGACTAAGGTAGCAGGCCTTTTTCCGGGCACTACCCAGAAGGTCACGATATGGCGAGTCACCACACTGACATCCTGATGATTGGCGGCGGTATCATGAGCGTTACGCTCGCTTCGCTGATCAACCGGCTGGATAACTCTCGGTCGATCACCCTGGCAGAGCAATCCGGACAGCTTGGCGAAGAAAGTTCCGATGCTTGGAACAATGCCGGTACCGGTCATGCCGGCTACTGCGAGCTTAATTACACGCCCCAGCACGCGGACGGCTCCATAGCCATCGAACGCGCACTGCAAATCAACGAACAGTTCGAGGTATCGCTGCAGTTCTGGAGCTCTCTGGCTGATCGCAAGGTGCTTCCGCAGGCGGACCGATTTATCCGCAATGTCCCTCATCTGAGCTGGGTTCAGGGCACCGGGGCATGCCGATACCTGGAGAAACGCCATGCCGCGCTTCGAGCCCACCCACTGTTCGAGGCGATGGAATTCTCCAGTCGCCCGTCCACCCTGTCGGACTGGCTGCCATTGGTGACAGGCTCACAATCATCCATTGTGCCCACTGCAGCCACCCGCGTTGCCCACGGCAGCGATGTGAATTTCGGCGCCCTGACCCGGCTGCTTGGCCACTCCCTTGCTCAACAGAGCTCCGTCGACATCCGCCTGAAAACCCGCGTCACCAATCTCACTCGCAAGCAGAAAGTCTGGGCAGTCACACTGCTGGACCTTGAGTCCGGAAAGAAAACTGAACTGACCGCCGGTTTCGTGTTCGTCGGCGCCGGCGGTGCTGCTCTGCACCTGCTGCAGAAATCCGGTGTACCCGAAGCGAGAGGCTACGGCGGCTTCCCGGTTTCG
Organism: Marinobacter sp.; assembly: GCA_033721635.1. Taxonomy (GTDB): domain Bacteria; phylum Pseudomonadota; class Gammaproteobacteria; order Pseudomonadales; family Oleiphilaceae; genus Marinobacter. The sequence goes on from JAWWAT010000456.1 coordinate 1,117, forward strand.
GGGCTGTGGCTGGCCTGTGAGGACGAGTCCTTGGCGATGGCGCACAATGCCAAGGTTTACAGCCAGGCTCCGGTGGGTGCGCCGCCAATGTCAGTACCGCACCTTGATACCCGCTTCATCGATGGCAAGCCAGCCCTGCTGTTCGGGCCGTTTGCGGGATTCACCACCCGCTTCCTGAAGGCGGGAGGAGCGTTCGACCTCGTCAAATCCGTTCGCGGCCATAACCTACGGAACCTCATGGATGTGGCCGTGACCAACTGGCCGCTGACCCGCTATCTGATTAAAGAAGCTCTCAGTTCCAGGGACTCCAGACTGGACCAGCTCCGCAAATTCCTGCCGGACATGCAACCGGAACAATGGCACCTTCGCCAGGCCGGCCAGCGGGTCCAGATCATCAAATCCAACGGTCGTAACCGCGGCACGCTGGAATTCGGCACCGAAGTGCTCACAACAGCCGACCGATCAATGGCGGCCTTGCTCGGTGCATCCCCGGGCGCCTCCACCTGTGTATCCGCAATGCTGAACGTGATCGAGCGCTGCCTGCCCGAACTGGTCACTGGCAGGCACCATGAAACCTTGCAAGCACTGATTCCCAGTTACGGCCAGTCGCTGCAAAAGGATTCCGTGCTTCTGGAAGACGTTCGGCAGTACACCTCGGCAACCCTGGGACTGACGCCCACCCCCTCACAACTTTCCCCTGAACGGAGCATTTCCGCATGATGATTGGTATCCCCCGGGAGAAACTCGCTGGTGAAAACCGGGTCGCGATTATTCCCCCAGGCGTAACGCAACTGCTGGAGTCCGGCTACGAAGTGGTCGTGGAGAGCGGTGCAGGCCTGGCTGCCCACTTTACGGATGAAGAGTACCGCCATTGCGGAGCTATCATCGCCGATGATGCCGAGGCGCTCTACCGGCAGTCTGAAATCATCCTCAAGGTGCGGGCGCCGGAACCGGATGAAGCAGCCCTGATCCGGCCTGAATCCACGTTGATCTGCCTGCTGGATCCCTGGTTTAACCGGCCACTCCTGCAGCAGCTGGCTGACCAGTCCGTGCAGGCTTTCGCACTGGACCTGGTACCACGTACCACCCGCGCCCAATCCATGGACGTACTCAGTGCCATGGCCGGAATCACCGGCTACCGGGCGGTGCTCAGTGGCGCCATGGCCCTGCCGCGATACTTTCCAATGCTGATGACCGCTGCCGGCACCATCCACCCTGCCCGCGTGCTGGTCATCGGCGCCGGCGTGGCCGGCCTGATGGCCATTGCTACGGCGCGTCGTCTGGGTGCCGTGGTAGAAGCCTATGACCTGCGCCCTGAAGTCCGGGAGCAGGTAAACAGCCTGGGCGCCGATTTTATAGAGATTGAAGTTCCGCAACCGGCGGACTCGGGTAACGATGGTTACGCCAAGGCCCAGAATGCCGAATTCTATGCCGCCCAGCGGCAGCAGCTCGCTGACTGCGTGGCCCGGGCGGACCTGGTGATCACCACCGCGTCAGTACCGGGAAAACCGGCACCAAAACTGATTGATCGCGACATGATCCACCGTATGAAAAGCGGCTCGGTGATTGTCGATCTGGCCGCTGACAAGGGTGGAAACGTTGAGGGCACGGTTCTCAATAAAAAGGTAAACCTGGATGGCGTTACCCTGGTAGGCCATGCCAACCACCCTTCAAGAGTTCCGGTGCACGCCTCACAGCTTCTTACCCGGAACATTACCGGCTTCCTGCTGAATATGACCACCGAGGGACGCTTCGATCCGGACCCGAAGGATGACATTGTCGCCGCAACCCGAGTGATTCACGAGGGTCGGATTACCCACGGCCAGGAACCCCCGAAAACGGATGCTCTGGAAAACGCAGAAACGGACGCTGAGGAAACTGCCTGATGGAAATGTTTGTTCTTAGTTTCACAATTTTCATTCTTGCCCTGTTTGTCGGCGTCGAGCTGATCAACAAGGTTCCGCCCACCCTGCACACGCCCCTGATGAGCGGGACCAACGCCATCTCCGGCGTTGTCATTGTTGGCGCCATCATCAGCGCCGGCAGTACCGATCTGTCACCCAACGTGGCGGGGGCTCTCGGATTTGTTGCCGTTACC
>JAWWAT010000457.1:0-3197 GCA_033721635.1 Marinobacter sp.
TGCCCGATACCATTTCGACAGGCAGTTTCGGCAGAAACCCGCCAGGTTCATCAGGTCGATGTTCTGCACATCGGTGTTTTCGCGCAGGTGTTTGACCAGGCGCCGGAAAGCCGCGGCTTCAATTTCGGTGCGTTCTGCTTCGGGAATCGGGTTGCTCATAATGGCCTCGCAATGGTTGATGCGCCGTTTATCGGGGTTCCTGACATTCTCTGCATGTTAGCTTAAGATACAAGGCTGTATAAATGTACAGAGACTCGACGCGAGCCCCCTGATTATGCCACAACGCAAGATCATCCATGTGGATTGTGACTGCTTCTACGCGGCCGTGGAGATGCGGGACGACCCCAGCCTCCGGGATGTGCCGCTGGCAGTGGGCGGTGATGGTGGGCGGGGCGTGGTAACCACCTGCAATTACAAGGCCCGAGCTTATGGTGTGCGTTCGGCGATGCCCGGTAGCGAGGCACGTCGGCTTTGCCCGGGCCTGGTGACCGTCCCGACGGATATGGGACGCTACCGGGCGGTGTCACAGCAGGTTATGGCGATCCTGCGGGAAATGACGGATCTGGTGGAACCGCTTTCTTTGGATGAAGCTTTTCTGGACGTTTCCGATGTGACCGATCACAAGGGCAGCGCCACTCTGATGGCCCGCCACCTTCGGGAGCGGGTGCGCCGGGAAGTGGGTATCACCATCTCCGCCGGCGTGGCGCCCAATAAATTCCTCGCCAAGATTGCCAGCGACTGGGAAAAGCCGGACGGGCTCTTTGTGATTCGCCCGGAAGACGTTGAGGATTTCGTGCAGGGATTGCCAGTGGAGAAGCTGTTCGGGGTAGGGCAGGTGACGGCCTCGAAACTCCACGCACTCGGAGTCAAGACCTGCGGGGACATGCAGGCGCTTGGGGCCGATGTGTTAATCGAGCGCTTCGGAAAGCAGGGCTACCGCCTCCACGAGATGGCCCACGGCCGGGATGACCGGGCCGTCGTGGTGTCGCGGATCGCCAAGTCGGTCAGCGTCGAGCGAACCTTTTCCCAGGACTTGCCGGACATGGCCGCCTGCGAGACGGTCATGGCTTCTCTGGTTGCAGACCTCAATCTTCGCCTCTCCCGCAAGGCCCGTCGAAAGCCAATCCACAAGCTCTTTATCAAGATCCGCTACAGCGATTTTTCAACCCACACTCTGGAGCGCGTCCGGGAACAGATCACAGAGCCCGCTCTGGAGGATTATCTGCCGTTGCTCGCAGAACTGGTGAGCAATCGGGAACGGCCGGTGCGGCTGCTAGGTCTGGGCGTGCGTTTTCGAAATGATGACGCCCCTGTTACCCAGTTGCGTTTGTTTGATTAGAAGTGCAGCCAGCTCATGGCCATGTAACCCATCAGCCCGCCGATCAGGGCGCCCGCAGCGACGTCGCTGGGGTAGTGCAGCCCCAGGACCACCCGTGATGCGGCAACACTGAGGGTGAAGGGGAGTACGATCAGCGCGAGCGCCGGCTCGGCCACGCCGAGCATAACCTGGAAGCAGGCGGCGTGAAGTGTGTGGCCGGAGGGAAAACTGTAGCGGTCCAGCGGTGGCGTACCACAGTTGATGGCCGGGAAGGATATAAACGGTCGCTCCCGGATAAGCCAGCGTTTGAGCAGCTTGTAGCTGAGGGTACAGGTGAGGCCGGTCAGCGCCATAAGCAGCGCCAGCCCCGGGCCCTTCACTGGATAAAGAAGCGGGATGGACAGAATCAGGGCGTACCAGAACCAGCCGTCTCCGAGTCTGCTTACCAGTCGGAAATAGCCAAGAGCTGGCCGGAAACGAACAGCGCGGTTGATAGACTGGCAGAAGGCGACTTCCCGCTGGTCTGCCAGTTCAAAGAAGCGAGACGCTTTGCTTGTTGATGCCATGGTATCCGGCCTTTGCGGTTTGGTTGAAAACCAGTTGTTCAAACTGTTCGATCTGCGAATTCCAGCTCTGTTCCAGGGCGTCCAGTCTTGCCTGGGCCCTGATCCGGTTCAGCAGGGTGGGCTGATCGGCCAGTCTGAGGGCACTGTCGACGTAAGCCTCGTCCTGATCCAGGGGCACTTTCATGCCGTTTTCCTCGTGGCGGATGTGTTCGGCTGCTGCCGCGTCGTCAAAGCTGACAACACCCAGGCCGCTGGCCATGGCCTCCAGTACCACGTTACCAAAGGTATCGGTCTTGCTCGGGAACAGGAACAGATCACCTGAGGCAAAATGTCGGGCCAGGTCTTCACCACGCCGGGTGCCGCAGAACACATAGTCGGGGTGGCGCTCGGCCAGTTGACGCCGAAGTGGGCCGTCGCCAACCAGGATGAACCTGGCATGGGGGTGAAGGCCGCGGATGCGTTCGAAGCAGGCGACCGCCATGCGCAGGTTTTTCTCCGGAGCGAGCCGGCCGACGTATAGAATGGCTCGTTCGTTGGGTTGAAGCCCCCAGGATTCGCGCAGCGCGTTGTCCCGCTTGTGGGGAGTGAATCGATGACAGTCCACGCCCCGACTCCAGAGCCCGGTAGCCGGGATGCCCATGGCCCTTGTCGCCTGCTGCATTTTTCGGGTGGGTACCAGGGTGATGGCGGTGCGATTGTGGAACCACCGGCCGTAGAGACACAGTAAGCGCTCGAGTATTCCAACGCCATAATATCGGCTGTAGCTGTGGAAGTTGGTGTGGAAACCGGAGCTCACCGGAATGCCGATCTGACGCGCCGCTGATGTGGCGGCGACGCCCAGTGGACCCTGGGTGGCAACGTAGAGAGCATCGGGGCGGTCTGCGACCAGGAACTTTTTCAGGTGGCTGGTTCGGGCCAGGCCAAAGCGCAGGTCCGCGTAGCCGGGTAGAGGCAATCCGGTCACCACATGTTCACGGGTGAACAGGGCTTCGCCGGCACTGGCGAAGTGGCCCTTGCGCTCATGTTGCTGTCGCGGCCGTATAACCGTCACCCGGTGTCCACGCTGCATCAGTCCTTGGCACAGATGCCTGAGCGTGTTTGCCACGCCATTGATTTCCGGCGGAAAAGTCTCCGAAACAATGGTAATGTGTTGTTGACGCCGGTTGGCCTGTATGGTCTCGGTCACGGTGTTTCCTGTGCTTCCTTTGACATGCCCCTACTATGAAAAGCTGGCATGACAGTTATGCGACACTCCCGTGACATTCCCTTTACCCGTTAACCGAACCGAATCGGAGACGATATGCAAACGAGAA
>JAWWAT010000458.1:0-3195 GCA_033721635.1 Marinobacter sp.
AACACCAGCACGAGATGCACCAGTTGCTGGAGTCGAACCCGCACGTCCTCCTGTTCCTGCAGGATCACCTGACAGCGGGAGAACACCGCCTCTTCAGCGAACTCGATAAGCGCCTCGAACATTTTCCGCTTGCTGGGAAAATGGCGATACAAAGCCGCCTCGGTAACGCCCACGGATTTGGCCAGGCCGGCGGTAGTGATTCGAGCTCCCGGATCCGTCTCCAGGAGTTCCACAAGGGCATGAAGAATCGCCTCGCGGCGACTGGGTTTCTGATCAGTCATGGCAGGACAGCAGCGCTCTGATTTATCGTTGTCGGGGCCGGTCGTTCAATGCCGGCCCTCGGTTATCGTCAGTCAGGATTGTGCCCGAGATCAGAAGAAGGTGCCATCAATGGGCGAGGAGGCACTGGCATAGAGTTTCTTGGGCATCCGGCCAGCCAGGTAGGATTCCCGGCCCGCTTCAATGGCAAGGCGCATCGCGTTGGCCATCTTGATGGGGTCCCTGGCCTGGGCAATGGCGGTGTTCATCAATACGCCGTCGCAGCCCAGCTCCATGGCGATGGTGGCGTCAGAAGCAGTACCAACGCCCGCATCCACAAGCACCGGCACCCTGGCGTTCTCGACGATCAGGCGGATGTTGTACCGGTTCTGGATCCCCAGGCCGGACCCGATCGGGGCACCGAGGGGCATGATGGCCACACACCCCATCTCCTCCAGTCGCTTGGCCAGCAGCGGGTCATCCGAGCAGTAGACCATGACCTTGAAGCCATCCTTGATGAGTTCCTCGGCGGCCACCAGGGTTTCGGTCATGTTCGGGTAAAGGGTTTTTTCCTCACCCAGGACTTCCAGTTTCACCAGATCATGGCCATCCAGTAACTCGCGCGCCAGCTTGCAGGTGCGAACGGCGTCTTTGGCCGTGTAGCACCCGGCAGTGTTGGGCAGAATGGTATAACTGCTCGGGGAAACCACATCCAGCAGGTTCGGCTCATCCGGATTCTGGCCAAGATTGGTACGACGAACCGCAACGGTAACAATCTCCGCACCGCTGGATTCGATGGCATGGCCGGTTTCCATCATGTCACGATATTTGCCGGTCCCGACGAGCAAACGGGACTGGTAGACCCGTCCGGCAATTTCGAGCGGTCTGTCTTCTGGAAGCTGGAGTTCGGATGTCTCTGTCATACTGTTCCTGAATCGTTGGAATACGGGAGGATGGAAACCCGGGAAATCGGTGGGTTACACGGGGCGGGTTGTTCAGCCGCCGCCAATGGCGTGAACGACTTCTACACGGTCGCCATCGCTGAGGGTAAATTCCGGGTGACGGCTTCGTGGCACGATATCCTCGTTCACCTCTACCGCCAGCCGCTTGCCCGCGAGAGCCATCTTTTCAATCAGCGTGGCAATGGTAGCGCCATTTGGCAGTTCCATTGCATCGCCATTTACCTGAACCTGCATCGTGACTCTTGACCCTCTTTATTCAACACTTGTTCCGGCGCAGACCGGAGGTTATTAACAGCGCCCAACCCACCATGAAACACACACCACCAACGGGCGTGATGGGGCCGACCCAGCGGATATCTGTCAGCACCAGCAGGTAAAGACTACCACTGAATAACAGGATGCCGGCCAGAAAAAACCCTGCAGACCATCCCAGCAACTTTCTCGAAAGCCCCTGTCCGGCAAGCAACGCCAACAGAACCAACGCTATGGAATGGTACATCTGATATGTGACGGCGGTCTGGAAAACTTCAAGCCCTCGCTCACTGACCAGATTGCGCAGTCCGTGAGCCCCAAAAGCGCCAGCCATCACCGCCAGCAATGCCAGAGAGGCGCCCGAAACCAGGGGAAAACAAAGAGCCCGGCTCGCCGTGGGTTTTACGGACTCAGCAGTCACAGTGGATCTTTTCTCCTGTATCCAGATTCATCATGGTCAGGGCACCACCCCAGACACACCCGGTATCCAGGCCGATAAACCGGTCACTGCCGGTTTTTCCTTCCAGGGCCGCCCAATGGCCAAACACAACACGGACATCGTCACTGCGAGGGAAATGAAACCAGGGTGCGTAACCCTCCGGGGCGCTTTCGACACTCTCCTTGGCCGCCAGCTCCAGGGTGCCATCCTCGGCAATGAATCGCATGCGGGTGAAATAATTGGTAATGATCCGCCAGCGATCCATACCCTGCAGGGTTTCATCCCAGCGTTCGGGCTGGTTGCCATACATGTGGGTGAAGTACTCACCGGCCGCATCGCTACGGATCACGGCTTCCACTTCCCGGGCGCAGGCCATGGCCTGACTCACCGTCCAGATATGGGGCAAACCGGCGTGGGTCATCACCAGATTCCGGACCGGATCGTGAACGCAGAGATTCTGCTGGCGTAGCCAGTGAACGAGCCGATCGTGATCTGGCGCTTCCAGAATATCGGCAAGGGTGTCTTTGCGGCGCGTCTGATGGCCGCCCAGGGCCACCGCCAAAAGGTGCAAATCGTGATTCCCTAGCACCGCCACCGCCGAATCCCCAAGGCTCTCGATATACCTCAGGGTTGCCAGCGAGGACGGGCCACGGTTGATCAGGTCGCCGGCTACCCACAGACGATCACGGGAAGGGGAGAAATCCACTTTATCCAGAACATCTCTCAAGCGCTCGTAACAGCCCTGAATATCGCCAATGGCGTAGTCAGTCATCACTTACCTCGCTTGCCAGACTAGCTGCGCCCTTTTCCTCAAAAAGCAGATCGGCAATGGCCACGTAATCGGCCAAAGCCAGGTTCTCCGGACGCAGCCCATCATCGATTCCCAGGCTCTGGAGTTGCTCAGCCGACACCATTCCACCCAGCGCCTTGCGCAGGGTTTTTCGGCGGGCGTTAAAAGCCGTGCGAACCACAGCCTGGAGCGTCGCCAGATCCTTCGCTGGATGGGGCAGCGTCTGGTGGGGCACCAGACGGACAATGGCGGAATCCACTTTTGGCGCCGGACGAAAAGCGCCGGGGCCCACCTCAAACAGCGGCTGCACCCGGCAGAAATACTGGGTCATGATGCCAAGGCGACCGTAATTGTTATCACCCGGCACTGCAGCCATACGCTGCACGACTTCTTTCTGCAGCATGAAGTGCATGTCCTGCACAACGCCGGCCTGGGACAGAAGATGGAAGATCAGGGGGGTAGAGATATTGTAAGGCAGGTTGCCGATGATCCGC
>JAWWAT010000459.1:0-3194 GCA_033721635.1 Marinobacter sp.
CAGGGCAATGTTGCAGGCGTAGTCACCATGGGATTTATCCTTGGTGTTGCCTACCTGTGGCGTGAACGTCTGGTCGGCGGGCAGGGTGCCTTCTGATTGAAGGGTTGCCAGTGCAGACTGGAGCAGGTCGGATACGGTCTCTTTCATGCTGTCGGATGACTCGGGCTATGGGAAATGGCTGTCAGGGCAGAGCGCCCGTTAAAAACAGAAGAGGCGTATTATCGCGGAAACTCATGCTCCAAGCAAAAAGCCCGGCATACTTGGCCGGGCTTTTTGCAGTTGCTTATACTCTCAGTTATCAGTCGGCGTCCAAGCAGCTCGTTGACTGGCCGTACCGGCTACCTCCGTCAATGTTGGGAGGAGTAACATCCAGATCGGTTAAATCACTGGCCAAGCAGGACAGGGTGGTAGTGGCAGATTCCGTTGTTTCCGTTCCACCAACATTTACTTTTGCTTCTACGCGAACTTCAGTCCAACGACATGCGCTTTGTGGATACTTGAGTTCGAAGTTAAAAGAGCCATCCTCAGCTGACGCATCTGACGCTGCAACCGCCACTGCGTCATTCGTCGGCTCTAGACTCCCGCTCAGGTTAACATCTTCGCCAGTATCCATTACGCCATTATAGTTAATATCTTCTGCGGGGCACGTGGCAGTCACATCGGCAATCCAGCAGTCAGGTTCAGTGCCCGATCCACAAATACCCGGCTGCCAGGTGCCCTTGAAGTAACGGGATGGAAGTAGCTTCAATTCCACCTCTGCGTTCTCGACTGGCTGGCCGTTGGCATCGGAAACGTAGACGATCCATTCCTTGAGGTACGCTGGACTGCCTTCTTCCTGAATGGTATTGCCCGTACCAATTGTCAGCCGGAGTGCACCATCAGAAACGGTCAGAGTGGTGGTATCTTGGATGGACGTATCGCTCTCGAGAGTGGCGGAAATTACTGTGCCTTCAGAACCTGTGCCGCTAGAACCAGCAGTGAACACCGTAGATACTCTGCCTAGAGAGTCTGTTTTCCCGCTGGCAGAAGAGAGTTCTCCATTGCTGACGTCTTCCGCAATATTGAACAGGACTCTTTGACCCTTCACCAGATTGTTGTTTGCATCCCTCACGATCGCGGTGATTCTGCTTTGCTCGCCCGGTTTGAGCTGCGTTTGGCTCGCCTGGGTCACAATGCTTTCAGGATTGATCGCGACGAACTCAAAGTCCATTGATGTTGAAAGTCCAGATGCATTGTGGTGGGCGACGATTGTGGCGGGCCCTGCGGAGTCAGATGAAATGGTAGTCGTTATCTCTCCGTTTCCATCAGTTGTATCCACTAAAGAGGGGCCACCGTTGATCAGTCCACGAGTTAGGGAAAAAGAGATGGTTTCACCGGCTTGGGCGGCCCCGCCTTCAGTCCATGCAAAGGTGATATTCGACGGGGATCCGATGCCAACTTCGGTTCCTGGTGTGGGGTTGGTGAAGGCAAAATCACTATCAGATACATTTATATCAATGCTGGCACTTAAGGCGCTCTCGCCCGAAAAGGCTGTTATCTCTACGGGGTAGGTGCCTGCTGAAGTAGGTTGAAGCTCAAACGACCCTTGGCCCTGATCGTTGGTATACAAGGTGGACGGGTTCTGAATAGAGCTTTCAATTGAAATATTTTCTAGCGGGACACCATTGCCGTTTGAGTCTGTAAGGTTTGCGGTGAATGTCGCTGTATTTCCGACTGATATATTGGTTGGTCCATCCAACGATAGGCTTGTACCAGTAATATTGATGGTGATGGTGCTCTCAATACCACCTGCTGTTGCAGTGACAGTTGCGGGTCGGTTTCTGGGGTTCTGAGGCGTACTCAATATCGCCTCTGCAGTACCGGTTTCATCAGTGGTTCCGCGTAGGATCTGGAGAGTCGCATCAGCATCAACGCTAAATGTAACTGGTACGTTTTCTGCGAGAACGTTATTCGAATCCCGTGTGAAAACCAGAATCTCTGAAGCAGATGAATTGCTCGTGCCCATCTGAACGGGAGATGCACTGATTCTCAGCGAACCGATTGTGAGGTCGGGTTCGCCATCACCGTCTGTATCTACACCACCATCGCCTGAAGTGCTCCCTCCATCGGTGCCTGAGTCACCCGAACCATTTTGTTGATCACCAGTGCCGGCCAATGAGGAAGAGCTGTCATCCCCCCCACAGGCAGCAAGAATCAAAGCCAGCGAGATGGCTGACGCACGCGCAAGGATTTTCCCTGACATTATTCTTTCTCCAGTTTCCGTATCTGATGGCACAACGCCTGAATTATGTATGTGGAATTTTTTATTATGTAGGTTCCGGTTTAAGAAATCCTGAAAAGAACTCCGGTTATTGCGTTGAAATCATAGCACATAGTATTTGCTGGAAACCCCGCGGGTGTGGGCTTTGTGAAAAAGTTTGTAACGAATCGCAGTTACGGGTACCGGTTCTCATTTTCTTTCGCGTAGCTTAACCGGTTTCATGGGGGTCTACGTCAATCATCCATTTTATGGTCGGCGGCTGTTTTCGCTGGTCCAGCTTTTGACAGATTTCTGTTAGGAGGCGGTTGAGGTGTTTACGGTTTTGGCTGACCAGTACCAGTTGTGCCCGATGACGATCAGCGCGGCGGGCGATCAGGGCAGGTAGCGGTCCCCAGGTTTCTATGTCTGTGGTATCAATCATGGGTCGGATCTGCTCCAACAGATTCAGGCTTTGTTCCATGGTGTCCGCCTCGCCACGGAAAATAGCCATGGACCGATAAGGGGGAAGCTGCCCGGCTGCCCTTTCACTCAGTAACTGCTCCGCCATAGGGAGGTAACGACCTTCACAGAGAGAGCGCAACAAAGGGTGATCGCTGTGACACGTTTGCACCAGCACTTGGCCGGCATTCTTGCCTCGTCCTGCGCGGCCGCTGACCTGCAGTAGGGTTTGCACCAGTTGCTCCGGAGCGCGGAAATCCACGCTGAACAATCCGCCATCGGCATTTACCGCAACCACGAGCGTGACATTGGGAAAGTCGTGGCCTTTGGCCAACATTTGGGTGCCTACCAGGATGCAGGGCTGGCCGCCGTTCACTTTCTTGAGAATGCTCTGGATGCTGCCCTTGCGCTGGGTGCTGTCCCGATCTACCCGTACCACCGGGGTATTGGGGAACTGCGCAGTCAGAATGTCTTCAGCGCGCTCGGTGCCCTGGCC
>JAWWAT010000460.1:0-3189 GCA_033721635.1 Marinobacter sp.
ATCTCCAACAACGCGGAGTATGGTGAGTATGTGACTGGCCCGGAAATCATCAACGAGCAGTTCCGTGAAGCGATGCGTAACGCACTGAAGCGCATTCAGAGCGGCGAGTACGCCAAGATGTTTATCTCTGAAGGCGCGCTGAACTACCCGTCAATGACTGCGCGTCGTCGCCAGAACGCTGCCCATGAACTCGAAGTGGTTGGTGAGAAGCTGCGCGGTATGATGCCGTGGATCTCCGCAAACAAGATCGTGGATAAGGACAAAAACTAAGCGGAATTCCGCCTGGTTTTGAAAAACGCGGCCCGGGTGGCCGCGTTTTTCGTATATACTCCGCCCAAACGCTTTCCGGAGTAATGGGAATGACTGAAGAAAGAAAAACCGCTGACGCCAAGCAGGGCCCGGACTATGAGATTGAGGCCGGGGAAGTGGTTGAAGAAGAGCTGGTGGAAGGTGCGCCGGTCCGCCGCAAAGGCATTTACCTGCTTCCCAATGCGCTTACAACGGCTTCGCTGTTTTCAGGTTTCTACGCCATAGTCTCTGCCGCAAACGGCGTGTTTGATAATGCCGCGATTGCCATTTTTGTCTCCATGATCCTGGATGGTCTTGATGGCCGTGTTGCCCGGATGACCAATACCCAGAGCAAATTCGGTGAAGAATACGACAGCCTGGCCGACATGGTGGCCTTTGGTGTGGCCCCCGGCCTTGTCGCTTTTTTCTGGTCGCTGAACGCCTTCGATAAGGTTGGTTGGGCCGTTACTTTTATCTACGTGGCAGGCGCTGCACTTCGCTTGGCCCGTTTTAACACCCAGATCGGTTCGGTCGACAAGAAATTCTTTGTGGGTTTGCCCAGCCCGGCTGCCGCGGCGTGCGTTGCGGGCCTGGTCTGGTGCTTCCATCTTTTTGAGCCGGCTGCGTGGCTCACGTTGCTGACCATGGTAGTGGTGGCAGGTGCGGGTGTGCTGATGGTCAGCAACATCCTCTATCGCAGTTTCAAGGATCTGGATCTGCGTGGACGGGTGCCTTTTGCTGCTATTCTGCTAGTGGTCCTGGTGTTCGTAGTGATCGCGCTGGATCCGGCGACCGTACTCTTTACCGGATTTCTGATATACGCGTTGTCCGGCCCTGTTCGTGCGCTGTTCCGTGGTAAACCCCGGAAAGCTTCAGGCGCCGCTGACTGAGCTCTCGTTTCCCGGACCTTCTCATCGAGGTCCGGGAATTTTCACCACAGTCTCCGGTCAACGCCCTAGCTGGCTGACGCCCTGACGGAGACTTCCCATGTTCATCAAGAAACGCCCTTCCTGGGCACTGCCTCACTCAGAAGTTACCCCCGAGTCTGTCTACCTCAATCGACGAAAATTTATGTCCGGCACTGTAGCCGTCGCCGCAGGCCTGTCTATGCCGGGTTTGTTATCCGCTGCGAAGCTGCCGGTGCCGGGGGAAGCGTTGGACTATGTTGCAATGCCCGGTTTTTCTACCGATGAGGAGAAAACACCTTTCGAGGATGTGACCCGCTATAACAACTTCTACGAGTTTGGCACCGGAAAAGGCGATCCGGCCAAGTACGCCGACGAAATGAGCGTTGATCCCTGGTCCATAGTGGTTGAAGGCGAATGTGGGCGGCCCGGTGAGTATGCCTTGGAAGACCTGCTGAAACCTCACGAATACCAAGAGCGGGTGTATCGCCTGCGTTGTGTCGAGGCCTGGTCGATGGTCATACCCTGGATTGGGATTCCACTCGCCGACGTAATTAAACGGCTGGAACCCAACTCCCGCGCGAAATACGTCTATTTCGAGACCCTGTATGATCCGGATCAGATGCGTGGGCAGCGCTCCTTGTTCAGTACCATCGACTGGCCGTATCAGGAGGGGCTGAGAATGGATGAGGCCATCAACGAGCTAAGCTTTCTGGCGGTCGGGTTGTATGGCAAAACCATGCCTAATCAGAATGGCGCACCTATCCGGCTGGTCGTTCCCTGGAAATACGGGTTCAAGAGCATCAAATCGATCGTCAAGATACGGTTTCAGGAAGAGCGGCCGAGAACGACCTGGGAGATGCTTGCGCCCCAGGAATATGGTTTCTACGCCAATGTTAACCCGGAGGTTGACCACCCCAGATGGAGTCAGAAGCGTGAACGTAGACTGCCTTCCGGTTTGCTTTCGCCTAACTGGATGGAGACCGTCAAGTTCAATGGTTATGGGGAGCAGGTTGCCGACCTTTATAAGGGTATGGACCTGAGCAAGTTCTATTGATGAGTGGTAAGCGAATGGTGGATCGTCCAGGCTTTGTCTTGGCTTTTCGCCTTCTGGCCGCCTTTCTCGCCTGCGTCCCTCTACTGGTATTGGGGATCAACATTGCCGCACAGTCTCTGGGGCCTGACCCGGGACAGGAAGTGACGGAGTCACTGGGTCTTGCCGCATTCCAGTTGTTAATCGTCACCTTGTGCATGACTCCGCTTAAGCGTTTGACTGGCTGGCCGGGCTGGATCCGGGTTCGCCGAATGCTTGGCCTGTTTGCATTTTTCTATGCCGTACTGCATGTGTTGGCGTTTTTGCAATTCATACTCGGGTGGAGCGATCTTTGGGCTACGTTTACCAAGCGGCCCTATATTGTCGCGGGTGCACTTTCCTTCCTTATGCTCGTGCCTCTGGCTGTGACCTCAACCAGGGGGATGGTGAAGCGGCTGGGTAGAAACTGGAAACGGCTGCACAAGCTGATCTACCTGATCGCCATCGCCGCCTGGGTCCATTTTATCTGGCAGGCAAGAAGCGATATTGGCGAAATGGTCGCTTACGGCCTGGTTATCTTGGGTTTGCTGGCATTGCGCTGGAAATGGAACGGGGTTCGTGGCCTGGTTCCCTTTGCCAGGGGCTGATTCTGGCCTAAAAACTGACCGAAATGATCACCAACTGAACAGCCCACTACGTGGAAACCGAAACCACTAGAAATTAATTCAAAAACCTCGTTGACAGTTTTCCTGACGCCTGTAGAATGCGCACCACTTCTGAGGGACAAGCCACTTACGGCGGTCTCCCGAAGCGAAGCAACTGTTTGAAAGTACTGAAGAAAATGAGTTTTAAAATTCTTCAGATAAACGGTTGACAAGGCAGCGGAACGATGTAGAATACGCGGCCTTGATTGAGCAACAGCTCAAACGCTCTTTAAAAAGTTAACCAAGTAATTCGTGTGGG
>JAWWAT010000461.1:0-3182 GCA_033721635.1 Marinobacter sp.
ATGCACACACCACCGAGCATGTTCAGGGTTTCCAGCAGCCACTCTGGCAGGGGCACGCCTCCGAGATTGACCGACAGCCCGGCAATACTGGCAAACACGATGGGTAGCTTCAGGCGTTTCACGATGGACGTGTGGGGGTCGAGCATGTACAACCCCACTGAAAAGTGAAGCAGCATTTCCACGATGAACAGCACGATGGCCGCCGGCAGGGCCTCGTCACCGAAGGCCAGCACGAGCAGCGGAATGCCCATGTTGCCGGAATTGTTGAACATCATCGGTGGCAGGAAGGTCTTCAGGTTCAGCTTCATCAGCTTTGCCAGTGGATACAGGACAATACCCGATCCGAGCACTACTACCGTGGCCGCCAGTGCCAGCCTGGCATACTCCTGCAGGGGAGCCTGCTGGTCAGCAAGCACGGCAAAGACCAGCATGGGTACAAACAGCTCCATGTTGAGAACGTTCAGTCCCTGGATGTCGGGCGTCCGGTAGCGGCCGTAGAGGGCGCCGCAACCGGCGATGAGAAACACCGGCAACATGGTGGACAGGATCTGGCCAATCATTGAACAGGCTCCGGGGAAATATTCGAAAGTTGTTATTGGATAAACCGTTAGGTTCGCAAGTATCGCCCTGCTTGGGCAAGTGTTTATCAACGATGTTCGACCAAAGCCGGATATGGCCACGGTGGCTACATCGGGAGCCGACGGTTGCGATGGCCGTTCGGGCCCACCACAATACCGTTTCCCAATCCTGTTATCTGCCCTGGAGAGTCCCTGTGTCCACCCCGTTTGATCAGCCGGTTTCCCGGGAACACACCTGTTCCGTCAAGTTTGATGCCCGCAAGGCGGTTTTTGGCTCCGAGGATGTTATCCCGGTGTGGGTGGCCGATATGGATTTCGCGGCACCGGAGGCTGTCACCCGGGCGTTAAAGGAGCGGGCGGAACATCCAGTTTACGGTTACACCCTGTTCCCGGACAGTCTCTACCAGTCGATGATTGACTGGTTCGCCCGGCGCCATGGCTGGGAGATACGGCGAGAGTGGATACTGATGGCGCCTGGCGTGGTGCCATCGATCAACGCCGCGTGCATGGCCTACGCCGGCCCCGGGGAAGGTGTCATCATTCAGCCGCCGGTATATCCGCCGTTTTTCAGTTCGGTGCGGCACAGTGGCCGGGTGGTGATCGAAAACCCTCTGGTGCCGGAGGATCCCGACACCGGAGACCCGGGCCACTACCGCATGGATCTGGATCATCTGGAGCAGTGCGCCGCTCGTCCCGATGCGCGAATCCTGCTGCTGTGCTCGCCCCACAACCCGGTTGGCCGGGTCTGGTCGGAGGAGGAACTGACGGCGGTGCTGGATATCGCGCGCCGGCACCGGCTGGTGGTGGTGTCCGACGAGATCCATTGTGATCTGACCTTCACGGACAAACCCCGCCACACAATGCTGGCGAAGCTGGCCGGTCCTGACGATGCACTGATAACGGCGGTCGCACCGAGCAAAAGTTTCAATATGCCGGGGCTGGGCCTGTCGGCTCTGGTGATTCCCGATGCTGAGCGGCGCAAGGCCATGAAAGCCGTTTTTGAATCCATGCACCTGCCCCAGTGCAATCCGTTCAGTATTGCCGGGTTTGAGGCGGGCTACCGCCATGGTGGTTCCTGGCTGGACGACCTGATGGTTTATCTGCAGGGGAACCGGGACTTCGTCGTGGAGGCCGTTGCTCAGCGACTGCCCGGCATTCGGGTGTCCGCTCCGGAGGGAACCTATCTCATGTGGCTGGATTGCCGCGAGCTGGGCCTGGACGATGCCGGCCTGAAGCGTTTTTTCGTCAAGGAAGCCGGTGTCGGCATGAACCCTGGACTCTCCTTCGGCGACCCGGGCAGTGGCTTTATGCGCCTGAACATCGGCTGCCCGCGATCGGTTCTGGAGGAGGTCATCAGCCGCATAGAAGCGGCTTTCTGACCACTGGCCAGGGGGGTTACTGGCGCTCCATGGAACAGTGATCCTCCACCAGTTGCCAGCGCGGAGGCTTGTTCATGCCGGGCATATCGCCATTGGTTGGCCGAATGGCCTCCCAGATCTGACCGCCATGGGTAGCCAGGCTGCCAACCGTGTAGCTTTTGGAGAAGAGCCATGGATCGGGCCGGACGCACATGCCGGAAGCCGTCTCGCCCCGCTTGCTCTTGCCGGCAGTCTGGCTGGTACCGGCGTCGGGTCCCTGTTGACCTTCTTCGGTCTGGGACTGTTCAACCGCTTGCTTACGGCCCTCGCAGTCCGGCACAGAATCCAGTTCCTTCCAGTCGAACGTAATGCCCGGCTCCAGCCCCTGATGCAGTTCGCGGGATTCGTACCAGTTACCCTTGTGAAAAACCGCGGAACCTGCCGGGTAGTAGCGGCTGGGTACCCACTTGGACTCTTCAGGATCGCAGGGTTCTGCGACAGCCGGCAAAGACAGGCCAGCGGCCAGCAGGACCAGAACCAGGCAAAAGAAGCTGTGAGCGTTTCCGGGGATAGGTCTAATCATGGGTGTCTCCTTTTGCTGGATATTCTGGGGTTCGATAGTGGATGCGTTTTCGGGTCTGTGTGGCCAATATCAGCCCCGCAAGGATTAGCACACCTCCAATAATGTGAAACAGCCCGAGGGACTCGGCCAGGAAAATGCTGGCCAGAATCGAGGCGAAGACTGGCGTCAGGTACATAAAGATCGCCGCCCTGGCCGGGCCAATTTTATGCACACCGTGGTTCCAGAATCCATAGGCCAGGATCCCCGGGAAGATGGCAAAGTACAGCAATGGCATTGCGGTACTTTCTGACAGCTCAAAGCCACCGGAGAAGAACAGCAGATCCGCCAAATAGAAAGGCAGGACGACCAGCGTGCCCAGCATAATCTGCGTGGTCAGAAACGTGAGTGCAGGCAGTGGCACAGCCTGTCGTCTCAAGAGCACCGAAAACAGGCCCCAGCTGAATACCGCCGCCACCATGATCAGATCTCCCGGCTGGGCTTGAAGGCTGGTCAGAACCGAGAGGTCACCGCGGGCGATCACGGTAACGATGCCGGTAAGTGCCAGGGCTATCCCGAAGGCCTGGATCGGACGGGTGCGGTCGCCGAGCAGAATCCAGGCCAGCAGGGCCACGAAGATGGGAATGGTGGCATTGATCAGGGCGATGTTGGTGGCGGTGGTTGTCG
>JAWWAT010000462.1:0-3177 GCA_033721635.1 Marinobacter sp.
ATCCCCGCGAAACCAGCCTCGAAAAACTGGCCTCGCTGCCGACGCCGTTCCGTGAAGGCGGTACGGTCACCGCCGGCAATGCGTCGGGTGTAAATGACGGGGCCTGTGCCCTGCTGCTGGCCGGAGCCGACGCTCTCAAACAGTACAACCTCAAGCCCCGTGCCCGGATCGTTGCCATGTCAACGGCCGGTGTGGAGCCACGAATCATGGGCTTTGGCCCGGCACCGGCCACCCGCAAGGTTCTGGCCACTGCCGGCCTGGAGCTGGCCGATATGGATGTGATTGAGCTGAATGAAGCCTTCGCAGCCCAGGCACTGGCCGTAACCCGGGACCTCGGTCTGCCAGATGACGCCGAGCACGTGAACCCGAACGGTGGCGCTATTGCCCTGGGCCACCCCCTGGGTATGAGCGGTGCCAGGCTGGTGACCACGGCCCTGAACGAACTGGAGCGTCGCCATGCCGCTGGCCAGAAAGCCCGGTATGCCCTGTGCACCATGTGCATCGGCGTTGGCCAGGGGATCGCGCTGATTATTGAGCGGACGGATGCGGTGGCCTGAGGCCACCGTGCGGAACTGAACAAAGACCATTACTCGACAAGAACAACGCAGGACAGAACCATGACCTTACCACTGCAAAAACTTGGCAAACTTGACCGCATGGAAACCGCCAGCATCGATGAGCTGCGCCACGAACAGCTGCAACGCCTGCGCTGGAGCGTAGTCCATGCCTATACCAACGTGCCGTTCTATCGCAAAGCGTTCGATGACATCGGCCTCAAGCCAATGGATATCAACTCTCTCGATGATCTGGCCAAGGTTCCGTTCACTACCAAGGCGGATCTGCGCGACAACTATCCGTTTGGCATGTTCGCCACACCCATGTCTGACGTGGTCCGTGTTCATGCCTCCAGTGGTACCACCGGCAAACCCACCGTCGTGGGCTATACCCAGAGCGACATCCACACCTGGGCCGACATTGTGGCACGCTCTATCCGTGCCGGTGGCGGCTCCCGTGGCGACAAGGTCCATGTAGCCTACGGCTATGGTTTGTTCACCGGTGGTCTCGGTGCCCACTACGGTGCCGAACGCCTGGGCTGCACCGTTATCCCCATGTCCGGCGGTCAAACCGAGAAGCAGGTACAGCTGATCAAGGATTTCGAACCCGACATCATCATGGTCACTCCGTCCTACATGCTGAACATCGCCGACGAATTGGAACGTCAGGGCATCGACCCTCATAAACTTCCGCTTCGTCTCGGTATTTTCGGAGCTGAGCCCTGGACCAACGCCATGCGCACCGAGATTGAGGAGCGCCTTGGCATCCAGGCCCTGGACATCTATGGGCTGTCGGAAGTCATGGGCCCCGGCGTGGGCATGGAATGCATTGAAACGAAGGATGGCCCCACCATCTGGGAAGACCACTTCTATCCGGAAATCATCAACCCGGAAACCGGGGAAGTATTGCCCGATGGCGAATACGGCGAACTGGTGTTCACCTCCCTGACCAAAGTGGCTCTGCCGATCCTGCGCTACCGCACCCGGGATCTGACCCGTCTGCTGCCAGGCACCGCGCGCCCAATGCGCCGGATCGACAAGATTACCGGCCGCAGCGACGACATGCTGATCATTCGTGGCGTCAACGTGTTCCCGAGCCAGATCGAAGAGCAGGTTCTCAAGTGTGAGGCTCTGGCTCCGCACTACGAGATCGAGGTCTACAAGGAAGGCAACCTTGACTGCGTCGACATTCGGACCGAGCTGAAACCGGGCGTGACCGACACTCCTGAAAGCCGCGCCGCAGCGGCCAAGGAACTGACGCACCACATCAAGTCCTACATCGGCATCAGCACCCGTGTCGAGGTGGTGGAAACCAACCGTCTGGCGCGCTCGGAAGGCAAAGCCAAGCGGGTGTTCGACCGCCGGAACAAGTAAGTCTGAAAGCCCGGCAGAGAGTCAGACCGCAGCCTTTGCGGCTGACTCTCACGCCCTTTCCCCCTGCCTCACCCAAGAATCGCCGATTTAATTTCACTTTCCTTCTGCTGATCTCAATAGCATTTCCAAACGTATCATGTTTTTTATCATTAAAATCAGCACTATAAGATCCTTTAAAGAATCTTTTAGATATAACATGACACACAAAGGCAGTTCTTGATATTTATTCAGTATCATATATTATGGAGTTAATGGCCTTCAGTCGTTACTGAGGGGTCTCTGTTCACGGACAACAGAACAACAAGCCCGATCCGGAGGTATTTGTTTATGTACGCCCAGCTCGTTGAAACCGGCGCCAAGCGCCTCAAGACCAAAGAGGAAATGTCGCCCGAAGAGCGCGAGTTCCAGGAAAAGGTCGACGCCGAAACCAAAATTGAACCCAAGAACTGGATGCCGGAAGGCTACCGGAAGACCCTGATTCGCCAGATTTCCCAGCACGCCCACTCGGAAGTGGTCGGCATGCTGCCGGAAGGCAACTGGGTGACCCGTGCGCCGACCCTCAAGCGCAAGCTCCAGTTGATGGCCAAGATTCAGGACGAAGCGGGCCACGGCCTGTACCTGTACAGCGCCATGGAGACTCTGGGTGCTGACCGTGATGAAGAGATCGAGAAGCTGCATCAGGGCAAGGCCAAATACTCCAGCATCTTCAACTATCCGACCCTGAACTGGGCGGATATGGGTGCTGTCGGCTGGCTGGTGGATGGTGCTGCCATCGTGAACCAGGTGGTTCTGCAGCGTACCTCCTATGGTCCGTACTCGCGCGCCATGATCCGCATCTGTAAGGAAGAGAGCTTCCACCAGCGCCAGGGTTACCAGATCCTGCTGGACATGATGCGTAACGGCACCGAAGAGCAGAAAGCCATGGTCCAGGACGCCATCAACCGTCTGTGGTGGCCCGCCCTGATGATGTTCGGCCCGCATGATGACGAGTCCCCGAACTCCCAGCAGTCCATGGCCTGGAAGATCAAGCGCAAGAGCAATGACGAACTGCGTCAGATGTTTATCGACCAGACCGTTCCCCAGCTCGAGTTCCTGGGTTGCACCGCGCCGGATCCGGACCTGAAGTGGAACGAAGAAACCGGCCACTACGATTTTGGTGAAATCAACTGGCAGGAATTCTACGACGTTCTCAAGGGCAACGGTCCTTGTAACCGCGAGCGCATCAAGACTCGCAAAGACGCAATTGATG
>JAWWAT010000463.1:0-3171 GCA_033721635.1 Marinobacter sp.
CTTCTCCACCATGTCGGTGATCCGGTAGAGGCCATCTTTCATGGATTCACCGGCAATCACACCGTACTTGTGGGTTTCATCGGCCGGTACTTCCTCAATAGCAACAATAGAACAGCGGAACTGGTTATAGAGCTTTACCATCTGCGCCAGTACGCCGTCTTCCCCTTCCGGGCCAAGGCAGAAGTCATCGGCCAAGACGACCGCAAAGGGGCTGTCACCCACCAGGTTGCGGCCGGTCAGGATGGCGTGGCCGAGTCCCTTCATTTCATTCTGCCGGGTAAAGGCAAAGCTGTTGTGGTCGATCAGGTCACGGATGGAGGTCAGCAGGTCTTCCTTGCCGGAGCCGGCAATCTGGTGCTCAAGCTCGTAGCTGATGTCGAAATGGTCTTCGATAGCCCGTTTGCCCCGACCAGTCACGAAGCCGAATTCATGAATACCGGCCTCCGCGGCTTCCTCAACACCGTATTGAACCAGGGGTTTGTTTACCACCGGCAGGATTTCCTTGGGCATCGCCTTGGTGGCCGGAAGAAATCGGGTGCCGTAGCCGGCGACGGGAAACAGGCATTTTCTGATCATATTGTTCGTCCTTTAATGGTCGGTTTCACGGCCTGTGGGCTGCTCAACGCCTCCGCGTTAGCCTGAGAACAGTTGTTCTTTCACAAAGTGTGCCGAGTTTACCCAACTTATATGTCGAAATGCAGGGGGATGTGGAAAATTGTAAGTTTTAGCAAAGGGCTATGGTTTGCGAATTAACATTTTTTTAAAGTTCTCGGTGACGAATTTTCATCTTCCGAGGCATCCGGTTTGCGATCTCTGTGTTTTATTGCGCTATTCTGGTGCGTTCCCGTTGGCGCTGCCTCCCTGCCAGAAATGGTGTCGAGGCCTTTAACAACCATAGATCAGTATTCGGACAGAATCCTGCGATCTGTTTCCAGCTACTTTGCGCCGCGCCTTCAGTTCTCCGGCAGTTCCGACCATGACACAGAGCGGGCAAAGGGCCGGCTCAGTCTCTCCGGCAGCGATATACTATGGTCCAGTCACGATCTCGGGCTGGATTTCCGGGATTCCGTGGCCCGGCGAGACGGGGGCGAGTCTCAGTCGCTACGTTTTCGATATTCGCTTCCGCTGGCGGGCAGCAAACTGAAAATAATGGTCAACAATTCGGAGCATGCCGGGGTTGCGAGCAGCGCCGGTGTCCGGCTTGATTC
This sequence comes from Marinobacter sp., assembly GCA_033721635.1. Classification (GTDB taxonomy): domain Bacteria; phylum Pseudomonadota; class Gammaproteobacteria; order Pseudomonadales; family Oleiphilaceae; genus Marinobacter. The sequence continues at coordinate 1,209 of JAWWAT010000463.1, forward strand.
CCGCAAGAAATATCAGGGCCTGAAACTCTCCGCCAGCCGGCCGTTCTGGTCCTGGCGGGGCATCAAAGTGGACAGTGTGTTCAGTCACTCCACGGGCAAGAAGCGTTCCTTTAAGGATTCGGAATGGGTGTCAGACTCATCCCACAGCTTGTCCAGTTTCGGGTTGCGATGCGGGGGGAAGCAGGAGCTGCTCGGCGGCTTTGTCGCAGGAACAGGTTTAACCGCCGTTGGTGGAACCGAATACCACGAATCGGTTAGCCCCACAGATCACTCCACTGAAAAAAGCCGGTTTCACAAACTGGCTGTGTCTGCCTCACTGCACCGCGGGTTTTATCGCTGGGACATGGAGGTAAATGGTCGTTACCAGTTCGCACCTGAGGACCTGGCTTCTTCTGAGTATCTGCAGATTGCGGGTCCGTCCATGATGCGAGGGTTCAATGGCCAATCACTGTCGGTCTCCGAAGGCGGCTGGGTTCGCCTCGATGCGCGTAGCCCGGGCTACGTCCTCCCCTTCATGGGCGCAACCGTCTCCAACGTTGTGGTCTCGGTTCTGAGGGGGTGGTCGCCGTCATCAGGCACCAGCGAAGAAAATTTCGAAGCGAGTACAGGAGAAGTCGCGCTGCAGCTTCAGACAACCGGTTTCGAAGCCCGGATGAGTGTTGGTCGGATTCTGGATGTGTCCGGCCCCGGTATGGACAAACCGTCCAGACCCGATGTTTCGCTCTCCATGTCTATGGCGATTTGATCGTCGCACCCGCCAATTTGCGCTGATTGCCTTTCCTCATTCGTACATAGTCCACAAGTTTTCTATATGGCACTCTTGTACTGGCAAAGGAGAGGCAATGACGATGGACAGGCGGTCGCTGATCAAGGCTCTGGCTGCACTCATGGGCGCGAGTGGGCTGCCTTTGGCAACCATAGCGAATGCAGCCGGGATTCGGCCGGTATCGGACACCAGGTCTCGGACTTTCAACTATGCCTGGCTCAAGGGGCGAGCGCGGAAGTTGGCAACCGCGGCCTATGTGTCCCAGAGAGGCGATTTGCCTCAATCTTTGAAAAACATTTCCTGGGATGATTATCAGGCCATTGTTTTTCGCCAGGACCAATCGCTCTGGCGTAACGAAGATACCGCTTTCCAGCTTCAGCTCTTCCACCTTGGGCTGTATTTCCAGCAACCCGTTAAAATCCACGAAGTCATTGATGGTGAGGCTACCGAACTGGCGTATCGACAGGATCTGTTCCGATACAGCGGAGAACAGCCCCTGGGCGATCTACCGGAAGACCTGGGCTACGCCGGATTCAGGGTTCACTACCAAAACAACTTTGCCCGGGATGTCGCCGCCTTTCTCGGCGCCAGCTATTTTCGGGCGGTGGGCGCCGAAATGCAGTACGGGTTGTCGGCCAGGGGGCTGGCGATTGATACCGGCATGAATCGGGAGGAAGAGTTCCCTCGTTTCTCGGAGTTCTGGCTGGAGAACCCGGCTCCGGGCAGCCAATTGCTGCGTGTCTGGGCCTTGCTGGATTCCCCCAGCACCACCGGCGCTTACGCGTTTGTTCTCGACCCCGGGCGTAACATGGTTATGGATGTCGACGTGGCGCTGTATCCCAGAACCGAAATCACCCGGGCAGGCATCGCGCCGCTGACCAGCATGTACCAGGTGGGTGAGAATGATGATCGCATGGGCTACGACTGGCGGCCGGAAATACACGATTCTGACGGCCTGGCCATACGCAATGGCAACGGCGAGTGGTTATGGCGGCCATTGGTGAACCCCACCAATCTCCGGTTTAACAGTTTTCAGGATAACAGCCCCGTTGGCTTTGGCCTGCTGCAGCGGGACAGAAATTTCGACCACTACCAGGACGACGGCGTGTTCTACGACCGCCGGCCCAGCCTGTGGGTTGAGCCCCGCGGGGACTGGGGGCGGGGCAGTGTGGATCTGGTGGAGATCCCCACCGTGGA
>JAWWAT010000464.1:0-3168 GCA_033721635.1 Marinobacter sp.
GGCATGTGCTCCAGCTTCGCTTCCACCACCTGCCACAGTTTGTTGATGGCCACCGCCGCAGAATCGAAAACCTGCTGTCTGGCTGCTGCATCCTTCACGTTGGCCTGGGCAAAGAACAGTCGGCCGTAGGCAGGGTGCATAGTGGCGTTTGCGAACAGCATGTTTTCAATAGCCTGATGCCGCGCGTCCCCGCTTTCAGCGATCAGGTTGTTCTTATGCTTGTTGAGCAGATGGAGGATGATCGCCACGCCCTCGTTCAGCACCTTATCGCCGTCGACCAGTACTGGCACGGTTCCGGCGGGATTCAGGGTTTCGAAGTGGTCAGCTTCCAGCTTGTGAACCAGGGTGCTTTCCTGGTTGAGCTCGTTGAGAATCGCCTGCGTGGCCAGTGAACAGGCGCCGGGAATGAAGTACAGGGTGTACATATAAAACCTCGTTTGTTGAGTTATTGCGTGAGTGCAAGTGAAGTTTGGCGCTTCCCTTCGTGTTCTTAAATGGCAATAATGTTTTATCAGTATCAACAATTTGGAAACAGTAAGGCCGGGCAGTATGGACAAATTGCGGGCAATGCGGATGTTTGTTCGGGTGGTGGATGCTGGTAGCTTTACCAGCGTGGCCAACGAGCTGAACGTGACCACCTCTATGATCAGCAAAGAGATAGGGCGGCTGGAAGAGGACCTGGGGGTGAGGCTCTTGCACCGCTCGACCCGGGGGCAGCAATTGACGTCCATTGGTGCGGGATACCTGGAGCGGTGCCGGGAATTGCTGGTTCAGGTAGACGATGCGGACGCCTATGTGCAGCACATGCAGGACAACCCGCGCGGCAAGTTACGCATCAACGCCCCTATGGCGTTGGGCATTACCGACCTGTCGCAACTGTTCTCCGCCTACATGAAGCAATACCCGGATGTGGAGCTGGACATACAGCTGGGAGACGAAAGCCTGGATTTGATCGAGCATGGCTTCGATCTTGGGTTCCGGGCGTCCAGCCAGATGCTGGATTCCAACTATGTTGGCAAACCGCTGGTCCGTTTCACCTACAAAGTGTGCGCGTCACCCGGGTACCTGGAGAGCCATCCGCCGATTCGTGATGTGGAGGATCTGGCCGCCCATAATTGCTTTGTGTACAGCTATTTCAAATCGGGAAATTTCTGGCCGCTGGCGCAGGGTATTACCGTCGGTGGTTCCCTCAAGGTGAACAGCACGTTGTTTATGAAGCAGGTGATTGAGGATGGACTGGGCATCGGTTTTCTGCCCAGCTTTGTGGCCAGGGAAGGAGTGGAACGGGGCAAGCTTCTGGAAGTGCTGCCAGAGGTAAGCCGGCCGGACCTTACGCTGTATGCGCTTTACCCTAACCGGCAGTATACGCAGCCGAAACTGCTCAGCTGCATCGAGTTTATGCAATCCTGGTTTCTGTCCAGAGACTTTGACTAGCTTTGCTCTGGCCTGAACCAGTTGCGAGATCAGCGAAAGGTGTGAAAGTGAGTGACTACATCGAATACCTGAAAGAAGCTTTTTCCGAGTTCGGTGACATTTGCTCCAAAAAAATGTTCGGTGGCTGAGGTATCTACCACTAAGGTGCAGCACTTAGGTCACGAAAATAATATTTGCTCCTGGGCTGCCTGTTCGCGATGTTTTTGGGGGCTCAGTAAGCGGCAATAGAGGAAATCCGATGACTGTTCATTCCGGTTCCTGCCTTTGTGGCACCGTGAGATTTGATATCGAAGGCGATTTCGAGAGCTTTTACCTGTGTCATTGCCAGCACTGCCAAAAAGATACGGGTTCTGCTCATGCAGCAAATTTGTTTTCGCAATCTGCCAAATTGACGTGGCTGGCCGGTGAGGATGCCGTGACGTCCTATACGCTTCCGGGTACTCGCCACAGCAAGAGTTTTTGTAAGCTGTGTGGTTCTGCACTGCCAGGCACTCAGCTTGAAGGTTTGCTTGTGGTTCCAGCAGGCTGTCTGGACACTGAAGTCTCCATAAAGCCAACGGCGCATATTTTCACGGCGAGCAGGGCAGCCTGGGATGAGGCGCTTGAAGAGGTACCCTTGCAATGACGGAATTCACACAGGTGGCAGGCCTGTCCACGGAACAGCTTCCAAATATCGAACGTCACCTTGACCGTTGCTATCTCCAGCCCGGGAAGTTACCCGGCGCGCTGACACTGGTCGCCCGGCGAGGGGAGATTGCCTATGTGAAAGCCCAGGGGCTGATGGACGTGGAACGCAACAAGCCGGTCCGCCGGGATACAGTGTTCCGCATCTATTCCATGACCAAGCCGATCACGTCTATCGCCATGATGCAGCTTTATGAGCAGGGGCGGTTTCTACTGGACGATCCCGTACACAAGTATATTCCTGCCTGGAGACACCAGCGGATTTATAAAAGCGGGGTTTATCCGAACTTCCTGACCACGCCTGCATCCAGCACCATGACGATCCGCGACCTGTTCACGCACATGTCAGGCCTGACTTACGGATTCATGCAGCGTACCAACGTTGACGCTGCCTACCGCGAGCTCAAGCTGGATGGCAGCCGGAGTATGTCGCTGGAAGCCCTGGTCGATCACCTCGCAGAGCTGCCTCTGGAGTTTTCCCCGGGCACAGCCTGGAATTATTCGGTCAGCACGGATGTTCTGGGGTATCTGGTGCAGTTGCTGTCGGGTAAACCGTTTGATGAGTATCTGCGGGAGCATATTTTTGAGCCTCTGGATATGCCAGACACCGGCTTCCACGTTCGGGATGATCAGCTTGACCGCTTCGCTGCCTGTTACCAGTACCAGACTGGAGATCAGTTCACTCTGCAGGATGACCCCGAGACGTCTCCCTTCCGGCGAAAGCCTCAGTTCATGTCTGGCGGCGGCGGGCTGGTTTCCACCATCGACGATTATTTCCACTTCGCTCAGGCACTGTGTCAAGGTGGCGAGTTTGGAGGTCGGCGGATTATTGGTCGAAAAACCCTGGAATTCATGTGTCGTAACCATCTGCCCGACAATCAGGACCTGCCGGGCCTGTCTGTCGGTGCATTCAGCGAGACACCGTTTGCCGGGACTGGCTTTGGCCTGGGTTTTTCGGTAAAAACTGACGTGGCCAAATCCCAGACCAACGGATCGGTTGGTGAGTACGGTTGGGGTGGCCTTGCGAGCACTAACTTTTTTGTCGATCCC
>JAWWAT010000465.1:0-3166 GCA_033721635.1 Marinobacter sp.
GACGAGGCGCGTATATTAAGTTGGCAATACCGCCCCGTCAACCCCTGGCCAGAACTTTTTAGCCAAGCGCTTTCTGCAGACGTTCGATCGCCTTTTCCAGGTTGTCCATGCTGGTGGCGAAGCTCAGGCGCATGTGACCAGGGCAGCCGAAAGCGGAGCCCGGGACCAGTGCCACGCCGGCGTCGGTCAGCAGTTTCTCGGCAAATTCAACGTCGGTGCTGACACTGGAATCGGCATCAATGGCGCCCTGGAAGCTTGGGAACACATAGAAGGTACCGTCGCCGTTCAGGCACTCAACACCCGGCAGCTTGTTCAGGGCCTCTACCAGCCAATCGTGGCGCTCTTTGAAAGCCTTGACCATCTCGCCAACGCAGGCCTGGTCGCCATCGAGGGCTGCCTGGGCGGCCGCCTGGGAGATGGAGGACGGGTTGGAGGTGCTCTGGGACTGGATCTTCTTCATGGCGCCGATGATTTTTGCCGGGCCAGCGGCGTAGCCGATACGCCAGCCAGTCATGGAGTAGGCCTTGGATACGCCATTCAGGACGAAGGTGCGGTCATAGAGCTCTGGGGTGGCGTTCAGGATGTTGCAGAACGGCTTCCCGGTCCAGAGGATCGGTTCGTACATATCGTCTGTGGCGATCATGATGTTCGGATGCTTCTTCAGCACTTCGCCGATGGCCTGCAGCTCTTCGAGGGTGTAGGCCATGCCGCTCGGGTTCGACGGGCTGTTGATCACAAACAGGCGGGTGCGCTCGGTGATGGCGTTTTCCAGCTGTTCCGGAGTGATCTTGAAGCGTGTCTCGGCGCCGGTTTCGATGATGACCGGCTTGCCCTCGGCAACCAGCACCATGTCCGGGTAGGAAACCCAGTAGGGGGCGGGGATGATGGCTTCGTCACCCGGGTTCAGTGTGGCAAGTGCGAGGTTGAAAAAGCTCTGTTTGCCACCACTGCTTACCAGTATCTGGTTGGCTTCGTAATCCAGGCCGTTGTCCCGTTTGAACTTCGCAATAATCGCTTTTTTCAGGGCTGGCGTACCATCCACGGCAGTGTATTTTGTCTGGCCGTTATTGATGGCTTCAATGGCTGCCTGTTTGATGTGATCAGGTGTGTCGAAGTCCGGCTCGCCGGCACCCAGGCCGATAATGTCCTGGCCTGCTGCGCGGAGTTCCGCGGCCTTGTTGGTGACTGCGAGGGTGGGAGAGGGCTTGATAGCCTGTACTCGGCTGGAAAGTTGAAGGTCCAAACTTGCGCTCCTTAAAGCTGCGTCTGATAGGGCTGCGACCGCCGGGTGCCAGAGCTGCTGGCTGATTTACGCCCAGCCGTCGATCGCACTGATGGTATCATGAAGCCAGTGTATCGCTAAATTTCTCGAATGGCAGGGGCTCTTTTGCTCCTGCGTCGGTTTTACCGGAGGTTTTCGCCAGTTATGGCCAGTAATCAGGCAAGCGTTTCCGCCAGAGAAGGTGTGTTCAAAGTGGATTCACCGTTCGAGCCAGCAGGCGATCAGCCCAAGGCAATCGAGGGGCTGGTGGATGGGATTCACTCCGGTCTGGCACACCAGACGTTGCTGGGGGTTACCGGCTCCGGCAAGACCTTCACCATCGCCAATGTGATCCAGCAGATCCAGCGGCCTACCATCATCATGGCCCATAACAAGACGCTGGCCGCCCAGCTCTATGGTGAGTTCAAGGAGTTCTTTCCCGACAATGCGGTGGAGTATTTCGTTTCCTACTACGACTACTACCAGCCCGAAGCCTACGTGCCTTCGTCGGACACGTTTATCGAGAAAGACGCCTCCATTAACGAACACATTGAACAGATGCGTCTGTCGGCAACCAAGGCGTTGCTGGAGCGCCCCGATGCCATCATCGTGGCAACGGTTTCGTCCATCTACGGCCTGGGCGATCCCCAATCCTACCTGAAGATGATGTTGCATCTGGATCGTGGCGATCAGATAGACCAGAGGTTCATTCTCCGGCGCCTGGCCGAGCTCCAGTACACCCGCAATGATGTCGAGTTCCACCGGGCCAATTACCGGGTTCGGGGCGATGTAATTGATGTCTTCCCGGCGGAATCCGAGAAAGAAGCGATTCGCATCGAACTGTTCGATGACGAGGTAGAGAATCTCAGCTATTTCGACCCTCTGACCGGCGAGGTTCTTCGCCGTGTGCCCCGGGTAACTATCTATCCGAAATCCCACTATGTGACGCCCCGGCAAACGGTGCTGGATGCGGTTGAGCATATCAAGGTGGAGCTGGATGAGCGGCTGCAGCAGTTGCGGGACAACAACCGCCTGGTGGAGGCCCAGCGCCTGGAGGAGCGCACCCGGTATGACATCGAAATGATGCTGGAGCTGGGCTACTGCAACGGCATCGAGAACTACTCCCGCTATCTCTCCGGTCGCCGCCCCGGTGAGGCGCCTCCGACACTGTTTGATTACCTGCCACCCAACGCCTTGCTGGTGGTGGACGAGTCCCACGTGACCATTCCCCAGATCGGTGCCATGTACAAGGGCGACCGGTCCCGGAAGGAAACCCTCGTTGAGTACGGGTTCCGCCTGCCATCGGCGCTGGATAATCGACCCATGAAATTTGAAGAATGGGAACGAATCGCACCACAGATGATTTTCGTTTCTGCAACGCCGGCCAATTACGAAGCCGAGCATGCGGGGCAGGTGGTAGAGCAGGTGGTTCGACCCACAGGTCTGCTGGATCCGGAAATCGAGGTGCGCCCGGCCTCTACCCAGGTGGACGACCTGCTCTCGGAAATCCATACGCGGGTGAAAGCGAAGGAACGGGTTCTTGTTACAACGCTGACCAAGCGGATGGCGGAGGATCTGACCGACTTCCTGATGGAGCACGACATCAAGGTTCGCTATCTGCACTCGGACATCGATACCGTAGAGCGGGTCGAGATCATCCGGGATCTCCGGCGGGGTGAATTCGATGTACTGGTGGGCATCAATCTCTTGCGGGAGGGCCTGGACATGCCCGAGGTCTCGCTGGTGGCGATCCTGGACGCTGACAAGGAAGGTTTCCTGCGCTCCGAGCGGTCACTGATCCAGACCATGGGTCGTGCGGCGCGGAATGTTCACGGCAAGGCCATTCTCTACGGTGACCGGATTACAGGCTCCATGCAGAGGGCTATTGATGAGACAGAGCGTCGC
>JAWWAT010000466.1:0-3159 GCA_033721635.1 Marinobacter sp.
CGTTCTTCGTGGCGCTTCATCTCTGCTTCGCGCAGCATTTTTACAGCCATATCCGCCAGATCGCGGATAATGGATTCCACGTCACGGCCCACGTAACCGACTTCCGTGAATTTCGTGGCTTCCACTTTCAGAAACGGGGCATCGGCCAGTTTGGCGAGGCGCCGGGCAATTTCGGTTTTACCCACACCCGTAGGACCGATCATCAGGATGTTCTTGGGGGTGATCTCGTCGCGCAGGCTGCTATCCAGCTGCATCCGGCGCCAGCGATTCCTCAGGGCGATAGCCACCGCCCGCTTGGCTTCTTCCTGGCCCACGATGTGTTTGTTGAGCTCGTGGACAATCTCACGGGGAGTCATTGCAGACATGGTCGCTCCGGATCAGTCGTTTTTGGAAAGCACTTCAAGGGTGCGATTGTGGTTGGTGTAGATACAGATGTCGGCGGCGATATCCAGACCTTTCTCGACAATCTCGTGGGCAGACAGGTCAGTATTTTCCAACAAAGCCCGGGCCGAGGCTTGGGCGAAGGGCCCGCCCGAACCGATGGCAATCAGGCCCTGTTCCGGTTCTATCACATCGCCGTTGCCGGTAATAATCAGTGAGGCGGTTTTGTCCGCCACGGCCAGCAAGGCTTCGAGTCTACGAAGCGCTCGATCTGTCCGCCAGTCTTTCGCCAGTTCCACCGCAGCCCTCGTGAGGTTGCCTTGGTGCTTCTCAAGCTGGGCCTCGAATCGCTCGAACAGAGTGAAGGCATCGGCGGTACCGCCCGCAAAACCAGCGATCACCTGGCCGTTGTAGAGGCGGCGAACCTTTCTGGCGTTGCCTTTCATTACGGTGTTGCCCAGGGAAACCTGGCCGTCGCCACCCATGGCAACTTCGTCATCGCGCCTGACGGAAAGAATGGTAGTCATTTGGGCTCCAATTGCCTGATTGAAATTGGTATCCCGTTGTTATGGAGGCTTCTGGTGCGAATTCAAGGTGTTCGCGCCGGGCCCGGAAGATCAGCCTTCCTTGGGGATCTTTCGGACCAGTGGCTGGATGTTCAGGGAAACCAGTTTATCGATGGCGGAGTTCATCTGGCTTCGGGAGGTGAAGGGGCCAACGTTAACGCGGTACCAGATCGACCCGTTGTCCAGGTCAATCCGCTGGGTACTTGCCCGCAAACCCTGGAAGGCAATCTGAGCCCGCTGTCGTTCGGCGTCCTGCTTGCTGCGGAAGGAACCTGACTGAAGCAGATAATTGAAATCCGTTTGTGTAGGTCCGGGTGTGTATTCGTCCACTTTGGGCGGCACCACCTCGGATTCCGGCAGCATTTCGTAGAAGCGGAACCCGGGTTTGTCCTCTGCCTTGGCCGTCTCTTCGGGCGTCTTCGCAGGTTTTTGGGCCGGCTTTTCGGTGACGGCGGGCTGCTGCGAACGCGGACTTGTTGGCAAAGAGTTCAGGTAAACGATAAACCCGATAAAGCCGCCCACGGCCGCAAGCGACAGTATCCACTTGAGCGACAGGCCGCCATGCTGGGAGCGGGCACTGGCCGCGGGCTTTGGCCGGGCAGCCTTCGGCTTCGCCTGTTTCGCAGGCTTTTTGCGTGAGGTGGCCGACGTTTTGGCGGGTCTGTCCTTGCGGGCGTAATCTCGGGACATTCGTCTTACATCTCTTCCGGTGCGCTGACGCCCAGCAGGTCCAGACCGTTGGCGATAACCTGCCGGATGGCAAGGTAGAGGCTGACCCTGGCATCGCGAACGGCGGTATCTTCAATCAATACCTTATGGGCGTTGTAATACGTATGGAACTGGCCCGCCAAATCCCGCAGGTAGTGCGTGAGGTGGTGCGGTTCACGCTGCGCGGCGGAATTGGCAATGAGCTCTGGATACTTGGCCAACTGGTTGGCCAGGTCCTTTTCCTCATCGAGCGTTAACAGTGACAGGTCACCAAGGCATTCGTTGCGACCACGCTCCACGCCTTCCTCGGCCAGTTTTCTAAGCACGCTGCAGATGCGTGCATGGGCATACTGGACGTAATAGACCGGGTTTTCATTGGTCTGGGAGCGAGCCAGATCGATATCGAAGGTCAACTGGGAATCAACCCGGCGCGCGGCCAGGAAGAACCGGGTGGCGTCTCGGCCAACTTCATCAATCAGGTCCCGGACGGTCACGTAACTGCCGGCGCGTTTGGAGATTTTCACCTCCTGGCCGGAGCGGGTCACCATCACCATCTGGTGCAGTACGTAGTCCGGCCAGCCCTCCGGAATGCCTGCCTTCAGCGCCTGCAAGCCGGCGCGAACGCGGGTAACGGTAGAGTGGTGGTCGGCACCCTGTTCGTTGATAACGGTGGTGAAGCCCCGTTGCCACTTGTCCAGGTGATAGGCAACGTCTGGCAGGAAGTAGGTGTAGCCACCATCCTTCTTGCGCATGACACGATCCTTGTCGTCGCCGAATTCGGTGGTTTTCAGCCACATGGCGCCATCCTGCTCGTAGGTGTAGCCATTTTCCTGCAGGCGCTTGACCGTGGCTTCAACTTTGCCGTCCTCGTACAGGGAGGATTCCAGGAAATAGACGTCGAACTGAACGCCAAAGGCTTTCAGATCCAGGTCCTGCTCCCGGCGCAGGTAGGCGACGGCGAATTCGCGGATGGCGTCACGGTCTTCCGGGTCCGCCTTGGCGGTCACTGCCCGATCGTCTGCGGTGACGGTGTCGCCAGCAAGGTAGGCCTTGGCAACATCAACGATGTAATCGCCCCGGTAGCCATCCGCCGGCCAGCTCTCGTCGTCCGGCGTCAGGCCTTTCACCCGAGCCTGGACAGAGAGCGCCAGGTTATCAATCTGGGCCCCGGCGTCGTTGTAGTAGAACTCCCGGGTGACATCGTATCCGTTGGCTTCCAGCAGCCGGCACAGGCAGTCACCAATCGCCGCGCCACGGCCGTGACCAACGTGTAGGGGGCCTGTGGGATTGGCCGAAACAAACTCCACCTGAACCTTCTCGCCCTGGCCCTGATTGTTGCGGCCGAAACGGTCCCCTTCATCCAGTATGGTATTGACCACTTCAAAAGCGCTGGCCGTGCTCATAAAGAAGTTGATAAAACCGGGCCCGGCAATCTCCACGTTCTCCACGGCTTTGCTCCGGGGCAGCTTCTCGATAAGCGCCTCCGCCAGTTTGCGAGGCGGGC
>JAWWAT010000467.1:0-3151 GCA_033721635.1 Marinobacter sp.
ATTTCCAGCTGAAGTTCCGGGTCCATTTCCGGAGCCTTCGCCCCGCTGTCGCCGGGTTTGCCTTCGGCGCCCGGCATCATGGCGGTTACCTGGGGGATGCCGAGGGAGACCGCCACCCGAGTCGCCTCAGAGGCGTTCACCTTGAGCTGGTCTCGAACCACGGCCGGGCTTTCGCCAATGTCCTTGCCCAGGCGTTCCAGTACCTTGTCCATGTCCGGACCGCTCCAGCCCTGTTCCGACAGTCGGGCCATTTCCACGGAATTCCGGACCAGGCTTGAGGCCATGGAATTGGCCTGTCCCGGCGAGACAACATCCTTGATAAAGGGCCCCAGGGACCAGGCATCCACCAGGCCTCGGGTAATTTCGGTAAAGGTTGAGTGCAACACGGCCTTTTGCGACTCAACCGGTGGCTCATCAAGGCGCAGGCGTTCCTCCAGTTCCGTGGCCTGGTCGGTCTCGCAGGACCAGAACGCCAGCTCGCCAATGTTCATCAGCAAGGCCCCGATAAACACCTCTTCCAGCGCCGTTTCGTTGCGTTTGGGCATCAGACACCTCGCCTGAACCGCGGCGTGGATCGCCCGGGCGAGGCAGCGCAACAGGTGAGGACGGTCGTTGCGCTTCAACAGCGTGTCGACAATCAGGGAGGAGATGGCCATGGACTTCACGGCATCGAAGCCAATCAGCGTAATGGCGCGGCTGACGGTGCTGACCTGGGTCCGGGTCTGGTTGTAGAACACGGTATTGGACAGCCGTAGCACCTGGGAGGTGAGCTGGGCATCGTTGAGAATGACGTTGGCCAGCTCGTTCACCGTGCTGTTCTGGCTGTCGGTCAGCTCGTTGATGCGCCGAAGCGTATTGGCCAGCACCGGCAGCTCGACCTTGCTGAGATAGGTAACCCAAGCCTGGGTAGAGTTCATCCTTGAGGGCGTTGGTTGTTTTTCGTTGGTCACGTTGGTGAGTCTCTGGGCAGCGCGTCTCTTAAAGCGCTCAAGGGAAATGTAAGGTTCTTTTGCGATCCAAGTTTAGTTCACCTGGCTACGCGGTGTCAGGTAACCGTTTGTGTAGGGATATCTACCCACACTGAGAATCATTCCGGAATTCGGGTTTGCCATCCGTATAGGATATAATCGCCGGTTTTAACGCTGCACCCACAAGGCGCTGACCGTGATTGTATTTGACCAGGTACAGAAGTCGTATCAGGTAGGCGGCCGGGCGATCCCCGCGCTGCATCCTACCGATATGACCATTGAGACCGGCGAGGTATTTGGCATCGTTGGCCATTCCGGCGCTGGTAAATCGACGCTGGTGCGTCTGATCAACCTGCTGGAGCCGCCCACCGGCGGCCGGATCCTGATCGACAACGAGAACATCACCGACTACGACGCCGCCGAGCTTCGCGCCTTTCGCCGCAAAGTAGGCATGATCTTCCAGCACTTCAACCTGCTGTCGTCAAAGACCGTGGCGGACAACATCGCCTTCCCTATGAAACTGGCAGGCATTTACTCGAAGACCGAGATCCGGGATCGTGTTGAGGAACTGCTGGCCCGGGTAAGCCTCACAGACCACGCCAACAAATACCCGTCGCAGCTCTCCGGCGGCCAGAAACAGCGGGTGGGCATTGCCCGTGCCCTGGCGTGCCGGCCCACCATCCTGCTCTGCGACGAAGCCACCAGCGCCCTGGACCCGCAAACCACCCAGTCTGTTCTGAAACTGCTGGCGGATATCAACCGGGAACTGGGCCTGACTATCGTCTTGATCACCCACGAAATGGACGTGGTTCGCCGCGTCTGCGACCGGGTCGCGGTGATGGACGCCGGTGAAGTGGTCGAAATGGGGCCGGTCAGCGAAGTCTTCCTGCACCCGAAGCACCCGACCACACGGGACTTTGTCTTTGAGAGCGAAAGTATTGACCGGGACGAACTGCAGGAAGACCTGAGCAAGGCCAATGGCCGGATCCTCCGCCTGACTTTCAAGGGCGAATCCACCTACAAGCCGCTGCTGGGCAGCGTCGCCCGGGAATCCGGCGTGGATTTCAGCATTCTTTCCGGCCGAATCGACCACATCAAGGACACACCCTACGGCCAGTTGACCCTGTCTCTGGTGGGCGGTGATCTCGAGGTGGCCATGCAGGCGCTGGAAGCCGCCGAGGTTCACGTGGAGGTGCTGCGCTGATGGAAGCCCTGTTAAGCAATGTAGACTGGACTGAAATTGGCTGGGCCAGCTGGGATACCCTGGTGATGGTGGGAATGTCCCTGTTGTTCAGCGTCCTGATCGGCCTGCCTATCGGCGTCCTTTTGTTCCTGTTTGGCAAACGCCAGCTGCTGGAACAGCCGGTGGCCTATGCGGTGCTGTCGTTCGTGGTGAACGTGCTCCGTTCGGTGCCATTCATCATCCTGCTGATCGTAATGATCCCCTTCACCGTAATGCTGATCGGCACGTCCCTGGGCGTGGCCGGAGCAATCCCGCCGCTGGTGGCTGGCGGTGCGCCGTTCTTTGCGAGACTGGTCGAAACCTCTCTGCGGGAAGTGGACCGAGGCATCATCGAGGCCACACAGGCGATGGGCGCCAGCGTTAAACAGATCATCTTCGGAGCTCTGTTACCGGAAGCGCTTCCGGGCATCATCGCCGGCATTACTGTTACTGCAATAACGCTGGTGTCCTACGCGGCCATGTCCGGCGTTATTGGTGGCGGTGGCTTGGGCGACCTTGCCATCCGCTTTGGCTATCAGCGCTTCCAGACCGACGTAATGGTCATAACAGTCGCCCTATTGGTGATTTTCGTCCAAGTCCTGCAGATGGTCGGCGACCGTCTGGTTCTGTATTTCAGCAGAAAGTAGAAAGCTGGCTATAGGCTGGCGGGCGGTCTGAAACCCCTTCCGAAAACGTGGAGCGCCAGGGATGGCGCGACCGAGCCCTACATGGACGTATTCACGGGTGTTTTTCGGAAGGGGTTTCAGACTGACCACCGGCCGTACTCCATAGCTGAGTCCAATTTATTCAAAGCGTTTAACAGGAGAACTGACCTATGAATTTGAAGAAAACATTTGTGGCACTGGCTGCCGCAGCTACTTTCTCAGGTGCCGTTGCTGCGGAAGAACTCTCTGTAGCAGCCACACCGGTTCCCCACGCAGAAATCCTGGAATTCGTGAAG
>JAWWAT010000468.1:0-3150 GCA_033721635.1 Marinobacter sp.
CAGGCCTTTATCTTTACAACGCTGGCTGTGGTTTACCTCAGCGCCGCGCACGAAGATCACTGATACCCGAAAATAAACCCTTAACTATCTGAGAAAACTGAGGAGTCTTCAATGGAAATGGTATTTATTGCAGCAGCACTGATCATCGGACTGGGCGCCCTGGGCGCTGGCATCGGTTTCGGTCTGCTCGGTGGCAAGCTGCTTGAGTCCACTGCTCGCCAGCCAGAGCTTGGCAACCAGCTTCAAACCAAGGCCTTCATCATGGCTGGTCTTCTGGACGCCGTACCCATGATCGGTGTTGGTATCGCGATGTACCTGATCTTCGTTGTAGCTGGTTAATCAGCCGAAAGAGTTGTCGGGCGCTGAGCTGTTACGTTAAGGCCGCGCCCCGCTCTACGGACACCGGGACGCAACGAATAGCAAGAGGTACACCGCCGTGAATATAAACCTTACGTTAATAGGGCAAACGATTGCCTTCGCTATTTTCGTCTGGTTCTGCGTCAAATATGTATGGCCTCCGATTACCGAGGCCATGAGTGCGCGCCAGAAGAAAATTGCCGACGGCCTCTCTGCCGCAGATCGGGCTTCCCTTGATCTGGAACTTGCGCAGGAAAAAGCCTCCAAGGAACTGCAGAAAGCGAAAGAAGAATCTGCAGCTCTGATCGACCAGGCTAACAAGCGTGCCGCCCAGATCGTTGAGGCCTCCAAGGATGATGCTCGCAAAGAAGGCGAGAAGATCATTGAACAGGCCCGGGCGGAAATTCAACAGGAGCGTGTTCAGGCTCGTGATGCACTCAGGGCAGAAGTGGCAGCCATTGCCATTGCCGGTGCCGAGAAGATCCTGGAAACCTCTGTCGATGCCAAAGCTCACAGCGAGATGCTGGACAAGCTGGCCGCAGAACTCTAAAAGAGGGTCATCATGGCAGAACTGACTACGTTAGCCCGACCCTATGCGAAAGCCGTTTTTGATGCTGCGCAGGACCATAACGCTGTTGATCTGTGGGATCAGGCGCTGGCTTTCGCCGCACAGGTTGCGGCTGACCACGAGGTAAAGATCATCCTGGCCAACCCTGGCCTGTCTGAGCAACGCAAGGCGGAACTCTTCGCTGACTGTTTTGAAGAGCAGCTGCCTGAGCCACTCAGAAACTTCCTGTTGATTCTTGCTGAAAACAAGCGTCTGGCGCTCCTGCCGGCTATTTCGGAGCTGTTCAGTCTCCACCGCGCCGATCTTGAGCGCACGGTGAAGATCAAGGTCAGTACGGCGTTTGAAATGACCCCCGAACAGCAACAGAAGATGATCGACGCTCTGTCCAGGAAACTGGAGCGCAAGGTCGAGCTTGAATCCTCGGTTGATCAAAGTCTGATCGGTGGGGTGGTTGTACGCACAGGCGACCTGGTTATCGACGCTTCGGTTCGCGGCAAACTGGCCAGAATGGCCAACTCCGTGGGCTCCTGATTTCAGCACAAGGTTTGAGGACAAAGGCATGCAGCAACTGAATCCATCCGAGATCAGTGACATCATCAAGAAGAGAATCGAAAAGCTCGATATTTCTTCGGAAGCAAAGAACGAAGGTACGATACTCTCCGTTTCTGACGGTATCGTACTGATTCACGGTCTAGCCGACGTAATGTACGGTGAGATGATCGAATTCGCCAACGGCACTTTCGGCATGGCTCTGAACCTGGAGCGCGACTCCGTTGGTGCCGTGGTACTGGGTGACTACGAAGAGCTGGCCGAAGGCCAGAAAGTTCGTTGTACCGGTCGTATCCTGGAAGTACCGGTTGGCCCGGAACTGCTGGGCCGCGTTGTTGACGGTCTGGGTAACCCGATCGACGGCAAGGGTGAGCTTGGCAACACCCTGACTTCACCGGTCGAGAAGGTCGCGCCTGGCGTTATTGCCCGTCAGTCTGTTGATGAGCCGGTACAGACCGGCCTGAAAGCCATCGACACCATGGTGCCGATTGGTCGTGGCCAGCGTGAGCTGATTATCGGCGACCGTCAGATTGGTAAGACCGCCGTGGCCATCGACGCGATCATCAACCAGAAGAACACTGGCATCAAGTGTATCTACGTGGCCATTGGCCAGAAGCAATCCTCCATCGCGGGCGTGGTCCGCAAGCTGGAAGAGCACGGCGCCATGGACCACACCATCGTGGTTGCCGCCGGTGCCGCAGATCCTGCAGCGATGCAGTTCCTGGCTCCGTACTCTGGTACGTCCATGGGTGAGTATTTCCGCGACCGCGGTGAAGACGCCCTGATTGTCTACGATGACCTGTCCAAGCAGGCCGTTGCCTACCGCCAGATTTCGCTGCTGCTGCGTCGTCCACCGGGTCGTGAAGCTTTCCCGGGTGACGTCTTCTACCTCCACTCCCGTCTGCTGGAGCGTGCGTCCCGCGTCAACGCTGCCTATGTGGAAGAGTTCACCAACGGTGAGGTGAAAGGCAAGACTGGCTCCCTGACGGCACTGCCGCTCATCGAGACTCAGGCCGGCGACGTTTCCGCCTTCGTACCGACCAACGTGATTTCCATTACCGATGGTCAGATCTTCCTGGAAACCAACCTGTTCAACTCCGGTATTCGTCCGGCGATGAACGCCGGTATCTCTGTATCCCGGGTTGGTGGTTCCGCCCAGACCAAGATCATGAAGAAGCTCGGCGGTAATATCCGTCTGGCCCTCGCCCAGTACCGTGAGCTGGCGGCGTTCGCCCAGTTCGCATCGGACCTGGACGAAGCTACACGGAACCAGCTGGAGCACGGTCAGCGCGTTACCGAGCTGATGAAACAGAACCAGTACAGCCCCATGACCGTTGCGGAAATGGGTACCGTACTGTTCGCAGCTAACGAAGGCTTCCTCGATGATGTCGAAGTTAACAACGTCGTTAAGTTCGAAGCGCAACTGCTTGACTGGATGCGTGCCGAGCAGAAAGACGTACTCGACAAGATCGGTGAAGAAGGCAAGTACGATGACGATGTTGCCGCCAGCCTGAAAGCTGCTCTGGAGAAATTCAAGACCACTCAAAGCTGGTAAGCCCCGAGGCCCGCTACGGCGGGCCCGTTGGTCCACATGAGTGTCTAACTTGAAAAGGCAGTGACTTATGGCCGTCGGAAAAGAAATACGTAATCAGATCGGAAGCATCAAGAGCACGCAG
>JAWWAT010000469.1:0-3137 GCA_033721635.1 Marinobacter sp.
CCTGGAACAAAGGGTGGTGTACCTCAAGGGCTTCCAGTTGCCCGATCGTTTTCCAGCGTGTGAAGGACCATTGGCCCGGAGACAGCGAGAGCGGTGGCCTGTTACTGCTTTCTGACATGATTATCTGCTAATGGGTATCTACTGAGTGAAACCGGTTAAGTGTATTTGCCTATACAGAGAGTAAATTAAAACTGCCGCTCCGGCGAGAAATGGGCCTAAAATACGCGCAAAATTCGCACGAGGCCCGCCGATGGAAACGCCGGTAATCATCCCGATTCACGATCCCCTGAACACGACTTTGCACAGCGCTCAGGATGCTGTGGCCGGCAGTGATGTTCAGCCGATAGACCTTGGGACGGATCCACGTCAACCGATGACTGAGGACTGGCTGGATGAACTGGCGTCGGGGCTGAGCGAGCATGGCTGGATGTCGGTTGACGTCCGGGCACGGCTGGGAGCCAACCTGTTGGCGGCCCTGAAACAGGAAGTGCAGATTCTGGATCGAACCGACGCCATGAAAAAAGCCGGCATTGGCCGTGGCAATGATCTGGTGCGTGACCGCTCGGTGCGCCGGGACAAGATTGCCTGGCTGCAGGGTGTTACTTCGCCCCAGGCGGCGTTGTTCGAGTTCTTTGAGACGATTCGCCAGGGGCTGAATCAGAGACTGTTTCTGGGGCTAAAGCGGTTCGAAACTCACTACGCCACCTACCACGCCGGTGATTTCTACAAGCAACACGTGGACAGTTTTAAGGGCAGGGCGTCCCGGGTGGTCAGCCTGGTGTTGTATCTGAACGAAGACTGGCAGGCAGCCGACGGCGGCGCCCTCCAGGTATTCAATCGGGACAACGACCAGGAAGTGTGCGGATCCGTGTTGCCCGAGATGGGGCGCATGGCGTTGTTCATGAGCGAAGAGATTCCCCACGAGGTGTTGCCGGCAAACCGCACGCGTTACAGCCTGGCCTGCTGGTTCCGCCAGGACGAGGTGCCGCTGCCCATCTAAGGTGGATGCTGGCGGGCGCGCTGATTTGTCATTGTAGTGTGCAAACCCTTTTGCTAATATGCGCGCCGCTTTCAGGGAATTGTCCTGAAACGCCGTTATGGTGGCTCCATTGGTGCCTCCGCAACATGAAACCGTGAACCCGGTCAGGCCCGGAAGGGAGCAGCCGCAGCGGTGGAATTGTGTGCCGGGGTGTCGCTGATGGAGTCACCCCCAGTTTTCTCTCCCTCTCTCGTTTTTATCCTTCGGATTATCCTTGATCGCCATGAACTTATGGGCGGGATCTGTGCGGGCGTTTCCGGGATCAAGTCTGCTTCTTCTGGATCTTTGTCCGTGCTAAGGTTAGAGCCGTTTTTAACAGCAGTTGGCGGAACATGAGCTACCAGGTACTTGCCCGTAAATGGCGCCCACGCACCTTCGAGGATATGGTGGGCCAGGAACACGTGCTCCAGGCGTTGATCCACGCCCTGGAAAGCCAGCGTCTTCATCACGCCTATCTGTTCACGGGTACCCGTGGGGTAGGCAAGACCACGATTGGCCGTCTGCTCGCCCGCTGCCTGAACTGCGAAACCGGTGTTACACCCAATCCCTGCGGTGAGTGTTCCAGCTGCCAGGAAATCCAGGAAGGCCGGTTTGTGGATCTGATCGAGATTGACGCCGCCTCCAGGACTGGCGTCGATGATATGCGGGAACTGACCGATAACGTCCAGTACGCGCCCACCCGAGGCCGCTACAAGGTGTATCTCATTGACGAGGTGCACATGCTGACGAATCAGTCATTCAACGCCTTCCTGAAGACACTTGAGGAGCCGCCGGAACACGTCAAGTTCCTGCTGGCGACGACGGATCCCCAGAAGCTGCCGGTGACTGTGCTATCCCGGTGTCTGCAGTTCAATCTCAAGCGCATGACTCCGGAGCATATTGCCGGCCACCTCCGCCATGTTCTGGGTGCTGAGGATATTCCTTTTGAGGAACCGGCCCTGTGGCTCCTGGCCCGGGCTGCCGATGGCAGTATGCGCGATGCTTTGAGCCTGACCGATCAGGCCATTGCCTTTGGTAACCAGAAGCTGTCCGCCAGTGATGTCAGCAACATGCTGGGCACCATTGATCAGCGGGATATCGAGCGCATCGTTGATGCACTCGTTGAAGGCGACGGCCCGGCATTGCTGTCGGAAATCAGCCGGATTTCGGACTTTGCCCCGGATTACAGTGTGATCCTGGCGGATCTGCTGTCGCTCTTTCATCGCGTTACCATGGAACAGGTTGTTCCGGGCAGTGCCGATAACGCGCTGGGTGATGCGGAGCAGGTCCAGGCTCTGGCTCGCAAGCTCAGTGCCGAGGACGCCCAGCTTTTCTACCAGTCTGCACTGATTGGCCGGAAAGACCTCACCATTACGCCCGATGCCCGAATGGGTTTCGAAATGACCCTGCTCCGTATGCTTGCCTTCCGGCCCGGAGCTGACCGGCGAGAGCCGCCTGCTATAAGTTCCGGCGGTCAGTCTTCCGCTTCCGAGCCACGGGATGAGCCCGACCCGGCGCCGACTCCACAGGTAGAGCAAAAACAGCCGGAACCGCAGCCGCAGGTTTCTGAGCCGGTAACGGAAGTGGCCGCAGAGCCGGCTCAAGAGGCCAGCAATGTTTCCGACCGGCCAAAGCCTGAACCCGAACCCACACCTGAGCCCGAGATGCCGGCCGCTCCGCCTGTTTCTGAGGAGGATGCATCCTGGCTGGCCAGTCTGGATGCCCAGGCCGAGGCGGCTGGTGAGTATGAGGAGAGCTACCCATTAAGCGACGAAGCTCCCGTTGCCGAAGAGCCAGCACCAGAAGTTGCCGTCGAGCCGGTTGATCAGCCCGCTCCGGCTCCGGAACCCGCTTTCGCAGAGCCTGAATCAGCGCCTGAGCCAGCGGCCGAAGCTGTTCCCGGGCCTGAGGGGGAGTTTGTCTGGCACAGAGACTTCCGGAGTCTGGGTATTGTGGGCATGCCCGGAAATCTCGCCAGTCACGGCGCCATGTCGCGGGACGGTGATGTGATCACCCTGACCATCGATGAGGGCCACGCCAGGCTGTTGAACAGCCGGCACGAGGAAAAGATTCTCGCTGCCTTGAGAAACCACTTTGGCGACTCCATTCAGTTACGTAC
>JAWWAT010000470.1:0-3132 GCA_033721635.1 Marinobacter sp.
CATTCCGACACGGTGATTGACGCGGGCGGGCAGGGGAATGCGGTGGATCTTGTTGCCGAGGAAGTGCGGTTTTCCGGCTGTGACGTTCGCAACTGGGGCCGAGACCTGAACGAGCTGGATGCGGGGATTTTTGTGGCCCGGGAGGCGCGCGGCGCCGTGGTTGAGAACAACCGGTTGCGAGGGCCGGCGTTCGGAGTATGGCTGGACGCAACGCCGGATGCGACGGTGCGGAATAATGTGATCCGCGGTGATGACAGTCTGCGTCCGAATGACCGGGGCAATGGCATACACCTGTTTAACACAACCGGGGCTTTGATTGAGGACAACGACATCCGCCAGACCCGGGATGCGATTTATATAGAGACCGCCAATAACAATACGATCCGTGGCAATGAAATGTCGGATCTGCGTTACGGCATCCATTATATGTACTCGATGAACAATCTCCTTGAGGACAATGTCACCCGCAACACGAGAACCGGTTATGCGCTTATGCAGAGCAAGCGTCTTAAGGTGATTAACAATCGGTCGGTGAATGATGAGAACTACGGCATTCTGATGAATTTCATTACCCAGTCAGAGTTGCGGGGTAATGTGGTGACGGGTGTGTCTCAGGGGCAGACGGCCGGTGTTGCCATCGAGGGGGCTGAAGGCAAGGCGGTGTTTATCTACAACTCGCTGTACAACACCTTTGAGGGCAATGTGTTCGCCGACAGCAATATTGGTATTCACCTGACGGCCGGCTCGGAGGACAACGAGGTTTTTGGCAATGCGTTCATCAACAATCAGCGCCAGGTGAAGTATGTGGCCACGCGGACCCAGGAGTGGTCTGAAGATGGGAAAGGGAATTTCTGGAGTGATTATCTGGGCTGGGACCGTAATCAGGATGGGATCGGTGATGTGCCTTATGAGCCCAATGACAACGTCGACCGGCTGCTGTGGAAGTATCCGGAGGCCAAGATCCTGATGTTCAGCCCGGCGGTGGATACGCTGCGCTGGGTGCAGGATGCGTTTCCGGTGGTAAAAGCCGCCGGGGTTGCCGATTCCTATCCGCTGATGCGAATTCCTGCCGATCTGAAACCGGAGAACCGATGAGCTGTTTTCGTCTTGAGAATGTGAGTTACCGGTACGACAAGAGCCCGGTTCTGCAGGGCATTGATTTGCGTCTGGAACCCGGTGAGATTCTTGGCCTGTTCGGCCACAATGGCGCCGGCAAGACCACTTCGATCAAGCTGATCCTGGGGCTTATGACGCCCGATCAGGGGTCGGTCTCCGTTCTTGGAGGTCAGGCTGGTGAT
Organism: Marinobacter sp.; assembly: GCA_033721635.1. Classification (GTDB taxonomy): domain Bacteria; phylum Pseudomonadota; class Gammaproteobacteria; order Pseudomonadales; family Oleiphilaceae; genus Marinobacter. The sequence goes on from JAWWAT010000470.1 coordinate 1,299, forward strand.
CCTCATGTCACCCAGCACATCGGGTACCTGCCAGAGAATGTGATGTTCTACCCGCAACTCACCGGGCGGGAGATCCTGAGCCATTTCGCGCGGCTCAAGGGCGCTTCCCTGCGGCAGGTCCCCGAGCTTCTGGAGCAGGTGGGTTTGAGCGACGCCATGGACGCGCGAACCAAAACCTATTCCAAGGGGATGCGTCAGCGCCTCGGGCTGGCCCAGGCGCTGTTGGGCCAGCCGAAGCTGCTGATGCTGGACGAACCTACCGTTGGTCTGGATCCGGTGGCCACGGCCGACCTTTACCGGCTGCTCCGGGAATTGCGGGACGAGGGTGCAGGGATCGTCCTGTGTTCCCACGTTCTGCCGGGGGTCGAACCCTATATTGACCGGGCGGCGATTCTGACCGAGGGCGCACTCAAAGCGGCTGGTGACCTGACCGCGCTCCGGCGGCAGGCAAACATGCCGGTAACGCTCTCGCTGGATCCGGCCAACAGTGTTTCCGCGCTCGAGAAGGTGATCGATCGGTCGGCCAACCGCAGTGGCCTCATGATGAAGAGCGACAACGGTCGGCTGAGGGTTGATGTGCAACCGAGGGAAAAAATGGCTCTGCTGAGAACACTGTTCGAATCGGGTGAACTGGCTGATGTGAGTATCCACCAACCCAGTCTGGAGGACATCTACGTGCACTTTATCGGTGCCGGTGGTCTGGCCCATCGGGGAGGTAGCCAATGAACAGCATCTGGAACATTGCCCGGAAAGAACTGAGCGACAGCCTGCGCAACCGCTGGCTGATGGCCATTTCCCTTGTGTTTGCGACTCTGGCCCTGGGTATCGCCTGGTTTGGCGCCGCCGCCTCCGGTCAGGTGGGTTACGCTTCCACCCCGGCCACTATTGCCAGTCTTGCGAGCCTTGGTATCTTTCTGATCCCCCTGATCGCGCTGCTTCTGGCGTACGATGCCATCGTTGGTGAAGAGGAGGGCGGTACCCTGTTGTTACTGCTTACGTACCCCCTCAGCCGCAGCCAGTTGCTGCTCGGCAAATTTCTGGGCCATGGCCTGACGCTGGCACTGGCCACCCTGATCGGCTTCGGTGTCGCCGGACTGGCCATCGCTCTGCTTGTCGAGGACGTCGCCGTGACCAGCCTCGCCGCTGCCATGTTTCGATTTATCGCCTCCACCGTTCTTCTCGGGTGGGGATTTATCGCTCTGGCCTACGTGATCAGTGTCCGTGTCGCGGAAAAGCCCGTCGCCGCAGGACTGGCTTTGGCAATCTGGTTCTTCTTCGTGCTGATTTTCGACCTGATGCTTCTGGGTACCCTGGTGGCTAGCGAAGGCCAGTTCAGCGCAGAACTTTTGCCCTGGCTGCTGATGCTCAATCCCACAGACATCTACCGCCTGCTCAATATCGTTGCCTTCGGCGACAGCGCCCAGCTCAATGGTGTACTCAGCCTGGGGGCCGACCTTCCGATCGGCGCTACCGGCCTGTGGATTGGCCTGGTGCTGTGGTTTGCCATCCCGCTCGCAGGCGCCCTGTTACTTTTCCGAAATCGTCGAATCTGAACGGAGTTGTCCCAATGAGAAGAACCAGATTCAGCTGGCTCCTCGCCGCCCTGGCCGCTGTCACCCTGACAGCCTGCTCGGGTAACGAGGAGCAAACCACCGCCAAAGCCGCCCCGGTCCATTTTGAAAGCGGTGACGAATGCCACGTCTGCGGCATGATTATCGAGGGTTTTCCCGGCCCCAAAGGCCAGGCATTCACTGAAAAAGAGCAGCAGGTTCGCAAGTTCTGCTCCACTCGGGACATGTTTGCGTGGTTCCTGCAGCCAGAGAATGTCAATCGG
>JAWWAT010000471.1:0-3131 GCA_033721635.1 Marinobacter sp.
GGAACGCCGCGTTACCAGTACCGGCAACGCCCAGGAACGAACACTGGTTATGCAGGATGGCCAGTCTGCGCATATAACTTCGGGCCAGATCCGGACCATTCCTGTCGCCGTTCGCGGGGGCCGGAATCCGGCGGCTTTCCTTCAGCAGGTCGAAACCCGCAGCGGGTTTCTGGTCAGCCCCCAGGTTATTTCCGATCAGGCGGTAGAGCTGAGCATTGTCTCGTTTGAGGAGGAACCGGCAAACCTGGACGGATATGAAACGGAAGCGGTAGTCACCATTCGGCGGGTTGAGCCGGGACAGTGGGTGTCACTGGGCAGCACAGCAACCCGTTCCAGCCAGGAGCGCAGTGGGATTACCTATCAGGTGAACAGCAGCCGCTCCGATAACCGGAGTTTTGAAGTGCGGGTTGACCTTCTGCCCTGATCTCAGGCGTTTCTCTTGCCCAGGAGTACCTCCTTGGCTTCGTTCAGTTTGGCCGCCAGGTAATCGTTCCCGCCGCGATCCGGGTGAAGCTTCTGCATGAGCCGACGATGCGCCATGACGACCTCTTCTTCAGTGCAGCCGGCTTTCACTCCAAGGATATCGCAGGCCTCGCGTTCAGACATCTGGCCCGCCAGATCAATGCCCGAACCAGAGTGATTGCTCGCCTGTTCATGGCTTTCTTGCCCCTGCTTCCTCCCCATGAACCGGTTGATTTCCGGAGCAAATTTCAGCAGCGCAGGCAACTTGCGCAACAGGGGAATCAGGGCCGCGACTGCCGCCGTCAGTACATGGACCCGACCAGTCAGGACCATGAAAACCAGCAAGGCACCACCGATGACCAGGACAATTTTCCAGGTGGCCGCCTTTTTCTTTTCGGCGGACAATGCGCTCCACCGTTTCAGAATCACAAACACGGCGGCTGCCAACGCGAGCCCCAGAATCCACTGCATTATTGATCCTCACCCTGAATACCGTCGTAATTCTGTCACCGACGCCTGACACTTTACCAGTACCCTGCGCGGAAAGCCGCCCGCCAAGAAAACAGCCATGATGTTTATCAATTCCGGCGAGTCCGGAGTCTAGATAGAAATACCTACAACCCGGTGACAATAGCGTCCTTCATTTTGTAGGATGCTATGCTTCCCAAAATCTGACACAGATCCTCAGGACCCGAACCATGCGCACTGCTTCCCGCTTTCTGATCGTCATTATTTTTCTCGGCGTGGTGCTCGGCGGCATCTTTGGCTACAAGTTCTACCAGTTTGGCCAGATGCAAGAGCAGATGTCCCAGCCTCAACCACCGGCCCAGATTTCCGCCATTGATGCACAGACCGAGGCCTGGACTCCTGCTATTAAGGCCGTCGGCAGCGTAGAAGCAGTCAATGGCATCCAAGTAGCCAATGAGGTACCTGGTGTCATCGAGACCATCAATTTCGAATCCGGCGACGTGGTTAAGCGCGGCGACGTGCTGATCCGGATCGATGCTGCTATCGACGAGGCCGCATTGCGCACACGCCGCGCCGAGGCACAACTGGCCGAGCAGGAATTCAAACGGGTATCCGACCTGCTGCCCAAGCGCGCAGTGTCGCAGTCCCAGTACGATGAAGCCAAGGCCAATTTCGACGCTGCCCGCGCACGGGTAAATGAAGCCGAGGCCCAGCTGAGCAAGAAGATCATCCGCGCGCCGTTCGACGGCACCCTTGGTATCCGGATGGTCGACCAGGGAGAGTACATTGCCACCGGGACCGCGATTGTCGAGATCAACATGCTGGATCCGATTTATGTCGACTACACCCTGTCCGAGAAAAATCTGCCAAATGTAGCCACGGGCTATCCGGTGATCGCCACCGTTGCGGCGGTGCCGGAGCAGGATTTCGAGGGCTCCGTCAGCGCGATTAACACCTCGGTAAACCCGGAAACCCGGACTGTCCGTGTCCGCGCCACACTCTCCAACCCGGACAACCTGTTGCGCCCCGGCATGTTTGCGACCGTCCTGACGCAGCAACCGGAAGACAACGAAGTGGTGACCGTGCCGCGCACCGCCATCTCCTATAACACCTACGGCGATTTCGTGTTTGTGGTTGAGGAGAATGAAGAGGGTAATCTGGTCGTTAACCGCCGTACGGTAACCACCGGTGAAACCCGCAACACCCGCGTTGCCATACTGTCCGGGCTGGAAGCCGGCGAGACCATCGTCGAGAAGGGTTTGCTGCGTCTGCGCGCAGGTCAGAAGGTGGCCATCCAGGACGAAGAGCAGAAGCAGGGGGCGTCTGAGTAATGCGCTTCACTGACATATTTATCCACCGTCCCGTACTGGCGACGGTGGTCAGTCTGCTGATTCTGCTTTTGGGTGCCCGGGCAGCCATGGAAATGGAAATTCGGCAGTACCCCGAGCTCGAAAGCACCACGGTCACCGTCACTACGGCCTATCCGGGTGCCAGTTCCGATCTGATCAAGGGCTTCATTACCACGCCACTGCAGCAGGCAATTGCCGAGGCGAGTGGCATCGACTATCTGACTTCCACCAGTTCTCAGGGCACCTCCACGATCGAAGCAAAGATGGTGCTGAACTATGACGCCAACGCGGCCCTTGCGGAAATCCAGGCCAAGGTGGCGAGCCAGCGCAACGTACTGCCGGCAGAAGCCCAGGACCCGGTGATCACCTCCACAACCGGTGATTCGACGGCCCTGATGTATATTGCCTTCTACAGTAACGAGCTGGCGGTGCCCCAGATCACCGATTACCTGACCCGCGTGGTCCAGCCCAGGCTTCAGGCGCTTTCCGGTGTCGGCAAGGCGGAACTGCTGGGTCGTAAATTCGCCCTGCGGGTGTGGCTGGATCCGGAACGCCTGGCCGCGGTGGACATGACACCTCCGGAGGTTGTCGCAAAGCTCCGCGCCAATAACTACCAGGCTGCCGTGGGTAACACCAAAGGCAAGTACACCGAAATCAGTATGACCAGCGACACCGACGTCGGTGATCCGGACGCGTTCCGCAACCTGGTGGTCAAGCAATCCGATGGCACCCAGATCCGCCTGCAGGATATTGCCCGAGTTGAGCTGGGTTCTGAAACCTACGATCAACTGGCTCTTTACAAGGGCCAGCCGGCCACTTACGTCGCCATTGAACTGGCTCCCGGGGCCAACC
>JAWWAT010000472.1:0-3129 GCA_033721635.1 Marinobacter sp.
AGGGCCGCGAAGCCCAGGGTGCCGTGAATCGTCAATCGCAACTCCCGGGCCAGCATAAAGCTGAGACCGTCCTGACCAGCCAGGTTCACAGCCCGCTTGGCCATAATGATGGCATCAGTGACGAACACCCGGCTGTCGTTGGACTTGAGATCGTCCGGGGCGAATTCGAGCCCTTCATAGAGTGACCGGTCGTTATACCCCAATTGCCGGACTGTTTCGGCCAAGACCCGCAGGTAAGCGCCCGGCACCAGGAACAATCCCAGCATCTGCCGTTCTTTGTCCGGACCGGTTGCAGTCATTGGCATTCCTTCTTATTGGCGTGGCTGAAGCACTTCACTGGACTCTATCAGATGCCCCCCGCCGCTACAGTGGGGCCCGGCACACCCTGGTCGTCGTCAGAATGGTCAATCAATTTCCGGCCCGTGTCCCATCCTGATCGACCGCCGTCCCCTTTGCGCATTCCTGCCCATGATTGACTGCCCCACACTGGAGCCATGACATCAGCCAGAGTGAGGAGTACACACATGCTGAGCAACAAAACCACAGAAAAGAAGACGGCGCCGGTTAGCCGGGCCTCACACACACCAGAGAACGTCACCATTGCAGCCCAGCGCATGGGGTTTGAGTTCGGCGACCAGGTGCCCCGTTACTGGGTCGATAACAGCTACACCATCAGCCACATCATGAATGCGCTCTCGGTGCTGTTTCCTCAGGGCGAGCAGTTCTTCGTGGATTCGGTAAGAGCGTTCCGGGACCAGATCTTCGATCCCAAACTCAAAGAGGAAATACGCGGATTCATTGGCCAGGAGGCCATGCACTCCCTGGAGCACATTGCCATGAACCAGCATGTTCGTGACCAGGGCATGCCGGTTGAGGAGCTGGAAAAACACCTCGAGGTAGTGCTGGGTATCGCCAAGAAGCTGCCCAAACGCCACCAGCTGGCCATCACCTGTGCCCTGGAGCACCTGACCGCCATGATGGCCGACATGCTGCTGGAACGTGACGATGTGCGCCAGGACATGGATGAATCCATGCGTCCGCTCTGGGTCTGGCATGCGATCGAAGAAACCGAGCACAAGGCGGTTGCCTACGATGTGTTCCAGGCGGCAGGCGGTACCTACGCCGAAAGGACTTTTTATCTTATGTTCAGCACTGCCGCACTGGGTGTGATGAGCACCTATTTCACCAGCCGGATGATGCTGAACGACCGCAAGAACTTCTCTCTGAAAGACACGGCTACAGGCCTCTGGCGCCTCTGGGGGGTAAACGGCACCTTCTCAAGCCTGATTCCCACATGGCTGGAGTACTTCAAGCCGGGTTTTCACCCCTGGGACCACGACAACAGCGACCTGATTGCCCGTTTCAAGGAAGAAATCCAGGCGCATATTGCACCGCAGTACAAGAAAGGTAATCGCAGGACGCTTCAGTAGGCTTTGGAGTTACGCGGCAAGCGGGTGGGGGTGGCTTTTCTTCCGGGAAAAACAACTCGCTGCGCTCAGACATTTTTTCCCTGCAGAAAAGCCACCCCCACCCACTCACTCGCTTGATCCGACTATGCTCAAGCCTATGCTGTTGCCACGCCAGAGCGAATAACCTCGCCCTTCCGCCAAAGCCGCCATTCACCTGGCTGGTAAACATCCCACTTTTCATCTGTGGTCAGAGGTTCAGTAACGATCACGCTGACGATGTCATTGGGCGTCGTTTCCGATTCGAAATCCACCGTTACATCGGCGTCTTTCAGACGTGCAGGACCAAACGGGGCTCTCCGGGTGATGCTGGCCATTTTGGTGGTGCAGTAAGTGAACAGCCAATCACCGTTACTCAGTAGGAGGTTGAAAACGCCCTGGCTGGCGTAGGCGACGGACAACCGGACCAGGCGGTCGATGATTTCATCGGTTCCGGTATTGCGATCGCAGTGCGTTCGAAGGTGGTTAAGAATATCGCAGAACAGCGCCTCGCTGTCGGTGGTTCCGACCGGCTCGTAGAAGCCGGGATTCGAACGGAAACCGGAGAGCTGGCCGTTGTGGGCAAACACCCAGTATCGGCCCCAGAGCTCGCGCATGAACGGGTGGGTGTTGGCCAGGCAGATATCGCCGACGTTGGCCTGGCGGATGTGGCAGATGGCCACTTCGCTTTTGATCGGATGGGTCTGGACCACTTCGGCGATGCGGGAGTTGGCGCTGGCGTCGGCGTCGTGGAAGGCCCGGACGCCTTTGCCTTCATAGAAGGCCACACCCCAGCCGTCTTTGTGCGGGCCGGTCTGCCCACCCCGACGGGTAAGGCCGGTGAAACTGAAACACAGGTCGGTGGGGGTGTTGGCGCTCATCGCCAGTAATTCGCACATGGGTTACTTCAGTCTTGCCAGAGGATGTCTGCCCCAAGAATACCGTAATCAACTGGCTTCGACAGTGAGAATCTCAAGCTGGCGGGGATTATGGCCGGCGCCGACCACGCAGTTGCGCCCGGCCCGCTTGCCACTGTAGAGCCACCTATCGGCCACCCGGAACAGGCTTTCGGCCTCGCGACCATGGTCAGGCCAGTGGGCAATTCCGAAGGAAGCGGTCACTGTGATTTTGGCATCGCCGTAGGGCAATTCACGATCGGAGATTCGCTGGCGTAGCTCATCCATCAGTACGAATGCATCCGCCGGTTTCACATCCCGCAGAATAAGGCCGAATTCCTCGCCGCCCAGACGGCCGACAAAGTCAGTGCTTCGCAGCCGCTCAGTCAGGCATCGACCGATACTTTTCAGCACGAAGTCGCCGGCTTCGTGGCCCAGGGTGTCATTTACAACCTTGAAGTGGTCAATATCCATCACTACCAAAGCAAACCCGTTGCCACTGCGTTCACCCTCGGCGATGGTGCGGTTCAACGTGCCCTGGAAGTTGCTGCGGTTAGCCAGACCGGTCAGGGCATCGGTCTGGGCCATATCCACCAGGCGCTGCTCGGCCTCTTCCCGGCGACCCTCATACAGGTGAATGAAGGCCAGCATCAGGGCACCGCACAACACCATGTTGAGCAAATCGATCATCGCGTGGGGGCTGTCGACCTGGCCAAGGTGGATGTAGTAGATAACGCCGCCGACGATCATGAAGGGCGCACTGAGAATCATGCCCTCTTTTTTTCCAA
>JAWWAT010000473.1:0-3109 GCA_033721635.1 Marinobacter sp.
GCCAAGCTGCACGTAGGGTTCGTAAACCAGAGGAACATCTTCCGGGTTAATTCCCACCCCGGTATCCTCCACCGCAATCCGAAGGCGTGTCTTGTCGTCCCGGCGACCCAGTACTTCGATACTGATCAGCACATGGCCGGAATCGGTAAACTTGATGGCGTTAGAGGTGAGGTTCAGCAGGATCTGACGGATGCGCACCGGGTCGCCCTTCAGGGCCCAGGGCAGGTTCTCGTCAATCCGAAGCTCCAGTGCCAGACCCTTCTCCCGGGCACGGGAACCCAGCATGTGCACCAGATCATTGAGGGTTTCCCGCAGATCAAAGGGAATGTCATCCAGCACCAGCTTGCCGGCTTCCATGCTGGAGATATCCAGCAAATCATTGATGATGGCAGAGAGGCTCTCCGAGGCACTCAGCAGCGTCTGTACGTATTCCCGCTGCTCCTGGTCCAGGGGCGTGTCGGTTAGGAGATTGGCGTAGCCCAATACGGATTGCAGCGGAATGCGCAGCTCGTGGCTGACATTGGCCAGAAACTGGTTTTTGGCGTGGTTGGCCCGTACCGCCTCGTCCCGTTCACCCTGAGACTGGATCGTGGTCTGGCGCAACGACCGGGTGTCCTCGAGTATCTGCAGGCGCATTTTGTTCAAAGCCTGTTCCAGCTCCGAAAGCTCGTCTGGCGTCTTCCGCGCCTTGCGTTTGAGCTTCAGCGGGTCCACCAGGGCGTCCAGGTTCAGGCGTGCGGCGTAATCGGCCATGGCTTCCAGGTGCCGGGATAGCGTCAGACGAACGATCACCAACAGCCCCAGGGTGCCCAGCATCACCACAATGGATTGGAACAGCAGATTCACCAGGGCCCGGTTGCGCAGGTCTGTGTAAATCTGGTCGATGGAGGAGGTCACCGTCAGTGTGCCCACATCCTCCGGGCCGCGGGTGCTGGAGCGGTCGAACACCAGGGGGAAAGTCTGGGAGAGCACCCGGCCCTCGGGGTAGGTGCCGGTGGTGAAGGTCTCGCCGGTGCTGGTCACCACCCGACCGTACTGGACCGCGGGCACTGCCTTCATATCATCCAGGCTGTTAGCCACCTCGCTGAAATTCATCAGCCAGATGTTGTTGCTCATACTGCCGGAAACCAGCTCCGCGGCTCGAGTCTGGTCATTCAGAAGGTCGGTCTTCCGTCGTTCAAATTCGCCAATCAGTTGAACGCCTGTTGCGACGAGAGAGAGAAACACGCTGAACAGCAATACGTAGGCGAGCAACCTTGCCGCCAATGGCCGTATTCCCAATCGTTTGAACAGACGCTTTGAAGGCAAGGCACATATTCCCTGTGTCGACTACAAATCACCAAAAGCAGTTTAACAGACCGTCAGCACTTCGACACGTTTTCGTGAATGATCATTCACGAATCGGAATCGCACGTTCAGATCGTACAGATGGGCGCCGTAAATGCGCTCTTCCTCCCGCCCCCGACGAAACGAGGGCCGGGGATCGTAGGCCACAACGTCCTCAATCAGAGGGCGGAGTTCGGGATAGTCTTCCGGTGAAAGCCCATTGATTTGCGCCTCCGCTTCCGGCAGAAACACCACCTCCAGCCGTTCCGTTGGCGGTGAATCGGCCCAGCCAAGGCTTGCCTCGGGTACGGAATCCGAGAACGGCAGGTAGGGTTTGATATCAAGAATCGGAGTGCCTTCGATCAGATCATGATCGCTGATTCGCAGGATCAGCTGTCCGTCTCTGCGAATCAGCCCCTCATTGCGGACCACCGACAAACCAAGACTGTTGGGCCGAAACGGTGAACGGCTGGCAAATACACCCATCTTGCGGTTGCCGCCCAACCGGGGAGGACGCACGACGGGCCGCCATTCCGCCCGGACCGCCTCGTGAAACTGGAAGGTCAGCCACAGATGGCTGGCGGTCTCCAGGCCCCGGAATGCATCTTCCCGGTCAAACGGTGGCTGGATGATAAGTTCGGCCCGGGCATGTCGGGTCAGCCCCGGCTGGCGAGGCACCCCGAACTTGTCCTGGAAGCAGGACCGGGTAACGGCAATCGGCGTGAGTGTAAGAGCCTCAGCGGCCGGTTTCGATGGGTGTCTAGGCATATTGGGTCAGTGTCTGGGCATACGTAGAATTAGAGGCGATCGTCTTCAATAACCCCAGAGAAAAACATCTCCACCCGGAAGACTACCGAAGCCCGGTCTTTGAAGCTTTCCTCCCGGGGGAATTCCAATGCAGGAATCAGCTCCGCGTACACCCAGTTGCTGTGGAGCCGGTAGCGGAAAGTGACATCGGCGAACGCTGAAGTGGTGCGCCAGGAGGGTTTGCTTTCCCCAAGCAGGCCCAGTCTTGGCGTTATGATCAGCCGATTGTTCGTGCGCTTGCGCATGCTGAATATCTGGCCAGCCACAAATTCCTTGTCGTTGTGCACCCACTCCAGTTCCGAGGAGGAGCGGAAATACCAGCCATTACCCACTGGCCGACCAAGACCAATCCAGGTTCGCTCGCCCCAGCCGTCCTGATGAAAATAATAAAACCGCTGCTGGGCATTCATCACCCATTTGTCGTCCAGACGCCAGCTTTTTTCTGCCGTCGCCCGCCAGAAGGCATCCGGCGGAAGTCGTAAGCGCACACCCACATCGTTGGAGAAATTAATGGCGTCACCAATCTGGGTCAGATAACGCAGCGCGCCGGTCGCTTCCGTATCGGAACGTTCCGGTTCCGTAAGCTGCCTGTCCCGCTGTCGCTCGCCGAGTGGAATCAGGTCCTCACTCTCGCTCTCGATAACCAGGCGCAACTTTTCCTCGGTGGTGGGAATATCAATGCGGAATCGCGCCTCTGGCTCAAACTGGGCCGGATCTCCGTATTCAGACTCCGTCGCAAAGCCGAGTCGCAGGTAGCTTTCATTGTTGGGCAGGCTGTGTTCGCTGCCCGACAAGGTCCGGTCAGCCCACTGGCCAACCGACTGGATCTTCTGCCCGTGAAGGCGCTCCTGTCGAAGCACCCAGTTACTGAACTTCAGCCAGTAGGAATCCCGCGGATCGGCCCAATACTCATCCGGCTCAAACGTGTAGAAGCCTATCGGCAATTGAGATGGAGAAAGAATCTCGGCCACAGAGC
>JAWWAT010000474.1:0-3100 GCA_033721635.1 Marinobacter sp.
GCCATTGGTGGCGCTGCGGTGGCAACTATCGTTACCGGCGTGATCGGCATTCTGGCCACCGTGTTAACGCTTTGGCGTAGTGGGCCGGACGAGAAATGATCTTCGGCCTGAAAGCAAAGCTCATTGCCGGCGCTGTTGCGGTATCCGCTGCCTTTGGTGCGGGCTGGCTGGTCAAAGGGAAGTTTGAAGACTCCAAGGATCTGGCAGCGCTTCAGGCTCAGAACGCTCTGGCCGCCGAGATCCGCGAAGGCCAGGCACAGATATCAAAGCAGGTCGAACAGCGACTCAGTGAGCTGAGAGCCAATGAGCGCATCATCGACCGAGGGGTGATCCGTGAGATTCAGAAGCCGATTTATAAGCGCGTGTGCTTTGAGCCTGAGCTTGTCCGGCTGCTTAACGATGCCCAGCGTGGAAGTTCCGGAGAATCTGAAAGTGAAGTGCCCGGAGATGCTACCGATTCTGAAGAACGGTAACGCCGACGAGGCAGCCCTGGTCATGAAGAACACCGCAAGCATCTATCACGACTGCAAAACCCGGCATAACGGCCTGGTGGACGCAGTCAACGAGGTTTCCAAGTAATGGCCACATCCGACGGACCACCGATTTTTGTTCCGAATGTGACGCTGCAGGTGGCTCGTGGGTCGTCAGGTGGTGGCGGCTTGCCCTCTGGAGATTTCGCATTGGCCACCGGCCATTTTCTTCCTGCAAAGGTGCCGCCACTCATAATTCATCCACGTCCAAGCAATGAGCTGACGACCAATTCGCGCGCTTCGTATGCCTATCCAGGCATTCAGTATCGTTTGCCAATTGGCGTGATGGGTGGCGCTTACCCTTTCAAGTACGAAATAACAGCACGGAGCGGCACAGCGGACGTAGCGAATGCCGCGATTGGCGGTACTCTTGTCATTTCAGGCGATGAACTTATCCCTGCTAATGATTATGGCGTTATCGAATGGACCCCTGCAGCTGGTGACGATGGCAAAACCTATTCGTTTGATGTTCGCGTGACCGATCAAGAGGGATCGACAGACACCGTGACCATCAACGGCGTGGTGGATTCCAGCAAGTTTGTATTCCTCGACCCGGCAGCAACAGGCGGCGGTACAGGCACGATAAACTCGCCCTTTACATGGGCGGAAACTTTCGGCACAGACGAGGGCGTAATCAACCCTGGGAAGTTTGTGTACTTCCGAGAGGGCGTCCACACCTTTGCTGGCCATGCCGCCTCTAGCAACAATATCTCAATTACTGGAGCCGCAGACAAACCTGTTGTGTTTCTCGGCTACCCCGGCGAGACGCCAGAGATTGATTTTTCGGCAGAAGCAGGTCACTTCAATATCTTTAACGTCGATGACTTCTACATCGAAAACCTTGAGTGCCGCGATAACAACGCTCTGGATTCGGTTGGGTCGTTCTTCAGGATGTTCAGTGGGGGCGACCGCCACACCATTTTCAACAATACATGGAAGAATCAGACGCCTGCTCAAAGCTCATCCAATAACCCTGCCTGCCTCTACTGGTCTGACACTAACGGATCGTACACCTACGTTTCAAAGAACAGACTGGCCGGGAAGATACAGGCATTTACTCAATTGTATGCGCGTGATGATTTCGTGATTGAGCAAACCAGCACAAACAACGTGACTGTTGAAGAAGCTGATGGAAGTAATGCGGGCATTATTTATGTGAAAAAGTCATGCCAGAGAGGCAGCATAAGAGATAACAACCTCACCGAAATCGTGTTTACGGCAAATCAGGCCGCTTGCGCTATAGCGACCAGCTACTTCCAGTCAAAGATTGAGTTTTGCTACAACAAATTTGCCAACCCCAACGAGTCAAGAAACGGGGTAGGCGCATTGATATTTGTTGATGGGGTGGATGGAGCGCCAAACACCTACGAAGACATCTGGGTGTATCGAAACAACCTCGACGGAGCATTGGGGTCAACAGCGGACCCGATCACAAGGTTCGTATGGGAGAGCAATGTGCAAGATGTGGCAGCAGTTCCTGCTGGCGCAACAACCAGCACAAACAATCTGGAAAACGAAGCGGGCGCCTTTGATGCCACCTCATCACTGACCGGCAGTGTTCGCAGCACTTATCTTGGTACTCGCGGGGCGGAGATAGCGTAATGGCAAATATATACATAGCAGCTCAAGCGGGCACGTCGGCAGCGAATACCAATAAGACCTGGAATTCTTTTTCAACATTGCCAACAACGGCGGCCGCACTCGCCGGCTCTGCCATCACGTTCAGAGTAGGCACGGGCTTCTCAACGACAACTTCGCCAGAGAATCCGGGCGTAGGCACAGGTAACGCTGCCTGGGTTGACGAAGTAATAATTGCGGCAGAGGCTTGGTTTGTTGGTGGGTCAAACGGCGCGAACGCCGATTTCTTCTTTGAGAACGTTCCCGCTGGCACGTACACGGTCAAGGTTTTTTGCTATCGCGGTGCTACAAACGATAGGAGTACACAAGTCACGGTCGCCGGGAGCCCCATAACCGTAACGGCTGATGACCTGTCAGAGGCGGCGATTTTCACGGGAGTGTCGCCGGATGGATCAGGCGTCATCTTGGGTAACATTCAAGAGAACAATGGCAGTGACTTTGGGTATGTAAACGCTTTCGCATTGGAGCCTGAAGGCTCCCCCACTCCCACAGTTCGCAAAGGCTCTCAGTTCGACGTAGAAACCACGCTCTCTGGCACCGTTACCGCAGCCACGCTGAACGGCAACGCCATCACGGTTGATAGCCAGGCTGGCACGACAGTCACGCTGACCGACTCTGGAAGCGCCGTAACTACCAGCGGCGAATACAACCTTGTCCTGACCGACGACAGCGCCGATCCTGATGAGACGATTGTTGTTCAGGTGAATGTCTACGGCGTTGCCCCAAGCAATAACCCGCTGCAGAAAGACGGCTCTGCCCTGGCCAGCCTGACTGGTGTTCAGCTGCGCGTGACCGCTGGTGCAAACCTCAACGGCTCCGAATTGTATTACTCCGGCACCGGCACCACAGATGCAAGCGGCAACCTTGGCAACATTGATTTATCCAGCACCGCTGCAGCAGATACCGATCCTGTTTTGCTTCACATGCGCACC
>JAWWAT010000475.1:0-3100 GCA_033721635.1 Marinobacter sp.
CACCGCCTACATCACCAAAGGCGCCGATATCAAAGAGATGGTTCGCGCCATCCGTATGGCCCACACCGGCCAGCGGTACATCAGCCCGGAAATCGCCCAGAAGATGGCCCTGAAGCAACTGGGCGGCGGTGATCGGGATGAAGACGGCGAGCTGTCTCTATTCGACCGGCTGTCCGAACGGGAAATGCAGATTGCCATGATGGTGGTGGATTGCCAGAAGGTGCAGGATATCTCCGACAAGCTGTGCCTGAGCCCCAAGACGGTGAACAGCTACCGCTACCGCATCTTTGAGAAACTGGAAATCTCCAGTGATGTTGAATTGGCCCTGATGGCAGTGCGGCTCGGGTTGCTTGATGCCGACAAGGTCTGACCCTGAGAGCACCCACATCGGGGAGTTTGACAGCAAGAGCTTCCTGAAACAGTTGACCGAGCGGCCCGGCGTCTACCGAATGTACGACGAGGGTGGTTCGGTTCTTTACGTGGGCAAGGCCCGCAACCTGAAAAAACGGGTTGGCAGCTATTTCCGCAAGACCGGCCTGGCGCCAAAAACCGAGGCCCTGGTTGGCAAGATTGCCTCGATCGAGGTGACCATTACCGGCAGTGAGACCGAGGCGCTGCTGCTCGAACAGAATCTGATCAAATCGTTACGGCCGCCCTATAACATCCTGCTCCGTGACGATAAGTCCTATCCCTATATCTATTTGTCCTCCCACAGCGATTACCCCTCGCTGACGTTTCGTCGCGGACGCACCAAAAAGGGGGGCGGCACCTGGTTCGGGCCATTTCCGAGCTCGGGAGCGGTCAAGGAAAGTCTTAATGTATTACAGAAGATTTTCCGCATAAGGAATTGTAGTGAAAGCTTTTTCAGGAATCGGACCAGGCCCTGCCTGCAGTACCAGATCAACCGTTGCACGGCACCCTGTGTAGGCTATATTACGCCGGAGGAATATCAGCAGGACATCCGCCACGCCAGCATGTTTCTGGAAGGAAAAAACCCTGCCATCCTGCAGGATCTGATGAACGCCATGGAGGCAGCCTCGAAGAATCTCGAGTTTGAAAAAGCCGCCGCCTACCGGGACCAGATCAACCACCTGCGCCACGTGCAGGAGCAGCAATCCATCGAAGGTGAGGGCGGCGACGCCGATGTCATCGCGATTGCCCAGGATGCCGGTGTGGTATGCATTGTGGTGATCATCGTCCGGGGTGGCCGGGTACTGGGTACCAAGGACTATTTCCCGCGCTACTCCATCGAACAGACCGAGGGCGAGCTGCTCAGCGCCTTCCTCGGCCAATACTATTTCGGGGGCAACACCCGCCGGGAGATTCCGCGGGATATCCTGGTGCCGGTGGAAGTGGAAGGTCAGGAGCTGCTGGCCGAGGCCCTGAGTGAGTCGGCGAATCGGGAAACCCGAATTCGCGGCAATGTGCGGGGTGAACGGCGCCGGTGGCTGGAGCTGGCGATGACAAACGCCCGCCAGACCCTGCTCACGCACCTGGCGAGCAAGGAGACCGTGTACCGTCGCCTGCTGGCATTGAGGGATCTCCTGGAGCTGGCAGAGACCCCGTCGCGCATGGAGTGTTTCGACATCAGCCACAGCCAAGGGGAAAATACCGTCGCATCCTGTGTGGTTTTCGATGAGAATGGCCCCCTAAAGAGCGATTACCGCCTGTACAATATCGAGGGCGTGACCGGCGGTGATGATTACGCCGCCATGCGTCAGGTGCTTACCCGCCGCTACAAGCGGATGGTGGCCGGGGAGGGCAAGCGCCCGGATCTGGTCTTCATTGATGGTGGTAAGGGGCAGTTGAATATTGCCCGGGAAGTGTTTGATGAGCTTGAGATTTCCGATATCCCGTTGATTGGCGTTGCAAAGGGCGTGACCCGTCGTGCAGGCATGGAGCAGCTGATTGACGCCATGACGGGCGATGTGTTCCGGGTACCTGCAGATTCACCGGCGTTGCACTTGATCCAGCACATCCGGGATGAATCCCATCGGTTTGCGATTACCGGGCACAGGGCTCGGCGGGACAAAAAGCGCCGTCAATCTACACTGGAAGGCATTGAGGGCGTGGGGCCGAAAAAGCGTCGCGACTTGATCCGGTATTTTGGCGGCATCCAGGAACTCCGCAAGGCCGGGGTTGATGAAATGACCAAGGTACAGGGCATCAGTAAATCACTGGCCGAAACCATATACGCAGCATTGCACGACGAGTAAGGACAGCATGAATCTACCAAACATCCTCACCCTCTCCCGCATCATCATGATTCCGGTGTTTGTGGTGATTTTTTACCTTCCGGTGGGGTGGAGCTACCTCGTGAGCGCGGCCATTTTCGGATTGGCGGCCGCCACGGACTGGCTCGACGGATACCTGGCACGAAAGCTTGACCAGAGCACCCCCTTCGGTGCGTTCCTGGACCCGGTAGCAGACAAGCTAATGGTGGCCGTTGCGCTGGCCGTGCTGATCGAGGAACACGCGGCGATCCTGCTGACCATCCCAGCTACGGTTATCATCGGTCGTGAAATCGTTATTTCAGCATTGCGGGAGTGGATGGCGGAAATTGGCAGCCGCGCCAGTGTGGCGGTGTCCTATATCGGAAAAATCAAGACCACGGCCCAGATGGCGGCGATCGTGGGCTTGCTGGCCTTTCCCCCGGGCGTACTCTGGGCCAATGTTGCCCTGGCGCTGCTCTATATCGCCGCGATTCTCACGCTCTGGTCCATGGGGCTTTACCTCAAGGCTGCGTGGTCCGATCTGTTTCCGGAGAAGGCCTCAGCCGAGGCGGATAGTCACACGTCGTAGCCCAGTCAATCACCCTGGCGGCCAGCTGGCTGCCAGCGGTTCCGAACGCCTCAACAATCTGGTCAACCGATGTGCCCGCCGCCGGCTCCACAATCCGGACGGTACGTGTGCAAAGGTTGGCCCTCGAACGATTGTGAATCATCTGCAGATGCAGCTCGATAACCACCTGGGGGCCGGTGTCCGGAGTTTCCGAATTAAATGCCGAGAGTTCGGTTACCAAGGTCAGCTCAGCCTGCGCAGGATTCGTATCGCTGATGACGTTCGTGTAGGCGCCACTCTGACGAAGGCTGGCAACCAG
>JAWWAT010000476.1:0-3098 GCA_033721635.1 Marinobacter sp.
ACCCGGTATCCGGCGCCAACGCCACCACGCAGGAAGCCCGTCACTGAATCAATTCGGATCAGGTCGTAGCGCACATTAATCTTGGGTGCTGTGTGGGTTCCGAAGTCGGAGTCATTCTGGAACCGGACGCCAGGCACCAGCTCAAGATGTTCAGTAGGCATCCAGGTGTCCTGAACCCAGGCCTCTTGGCTCTCACGCTCTCGGCGGGGTTCGGCACCGAGCTCCGAGGCGCCGTCCTTGGTCTGCTCGAGCGTTTCACGGTTGAAATCGACGCCACCCTGCAGGTGGTGAGCGAGCCCCACCGGCTTGCCCAGATGTGCCGAAAAACGGGACAGCGTGGATTCGGCACGACGGTCATCAAAGACCCCGCTGCCGGTATACTTCAAGGTATCGTCGTTCAGGACCTCGTGGACGGCTGACCAACCGGCTCGCAGATCCGAATTCCGACCATGATCCCCGGCCAACGTATAGCGGGTACGCGTGACTGTTTCATTCTTGCCCTGATTGATCACAAAAGGCGGATTGCGCTCGGTGAAACGTGACCCGGACTCCTCCTCAAACCGGGCGACCGCAGCGCTCAGTCGATGGTTGGCGTTCGGGGACCAGTCGGTGCGGAAACTGAGATCGGTACGATCGTATTCATCGCCCGGCCGGGCCCAGGTGTCCGGCTCCGGATCGATGCCATCGGAATGCTGGTGAGATGCGGACAGACGCAGGGCCAGCTGTTCACTACCTCCCTGGACCGTGGCTCGGGCCGAATATCGGGCGGGGTCCGCTTCATCGCCCGAGGGATTCTGGTCACCATAGGTACCGGCATCGGTGGTGAACTGGCCGGAGAGGCCGGAAGCCGGTGGACGGGTGATGATATTAACCACGCCACCGATACCGGAGCTGCCATACTGGGCAGAGACAGCGCCCTTGACCACTTCCACCCGCTCGATATCGAGCACGGCCAACTGGCTGACGTCCACTGTCGACCCGGTGGTGGCCGTCATTGGCATGCCGTCGATCAGAACCAGCACACGATCAGATTCGATTCCCTGGAGCCAGACCTCATATCCGGGCTTGCCGTGGATTTCGCGAAGCTGCAATCCCGGTACGTTTTCCAGAGCCTCTTTCAGATTGCGAGCGTGGATTTTCTCAAGCTCTTCGGCGGTAACCACTTCCGTTCGGACCGGCGTGTCCAGCAACTTTCGCTCGCTGCGGGTTCCGGTCACAACAAGTTCGTTCAAGTAACCGGTTGGCCGGCCGTCAGCGATCGCTTCGCCAGGGACCAGAACCGCCAGAGAAAGAAAAAACAGGGACAGATGAGATTTTCGTGAATACATGGAGCAACCAAACGACAAATATTTAATGCGAACGATTATCGTTTGATTTTAGATTTATATCAATGCCCCGCCCGGAATTTTTGTATAGGCACAAAAAAACCGGCCGGAGCCGGTTTTCCTATTTCTGTTTCATCTGCCGCAGATCAGTGAGTCTGCTGCTCTTCGCTTGCCTCACCCGCAGCTTCTTCCTGCTTGCGCTTGAGCGCCTGGGCATAGATGGCATCGAAGTTCACCGGCGCCAGCATCAGGGCCGGGAAGCTGCCCTTGTTGACGATGCCGTCAATCGCTTCGCGAGCATAGGGGAACAGAATCGTCGGGCAATAGGCGCCGAGCATCTGGCCCAGCTGCTGGCCTTCAATGCCCTGAACCAGGAACACCCCGCCCTGCTGGATCTCGACAATGTAAGCCACCTTCTCGCCCACTTTTGCGGTAACGGTCAGGGAAAGCACAACCTCGTACTGGTTGTCGCTGACCTTGTTGTGGGAGGTGTTCAGATCCAGATTAACCTGCGGCTTCCACTGCTCCTGAAACACGGTGGGCGAGTTGGGTGACTCAAAAGACAGGTCCTTCACATAGATGCGCTGAAGGGCAAACTGGGGTTGGTTCTGGTTGTCACTGCCTGCTGCGGCTTGCTGATTCTCAGCCATTTTCAGTCCTTTCGTTCTCGATCGTGGGCTCGGGGCCCGTTGTTATGGGATGCTCTAGAGCGTGCTGCCGGGACATTCTACGTTCAGGCCGGGCCGGCTAATGTGAAACAGTGCGGCAGAATGCTCTTCAGATCAAGGGCAACTCTATTTCTTGACCAGCGGAAGATTACTGGCCTTCCAATCCGCAACACCGCCATTAAGACGGACCACGTTGCTGAAGCCCTCCGCGTTCAGCTGCTTCACCGCCATGGCGGAATGCTGGCCCATCTTGTCGGCAACGATAATCTGCTTGTCCTTGAACTTGCTCAGCTCGCCAACGCGGCTCTTGAGACTGTTCAGGGGAATGTTGATCGAGCCGGTGATGCGGCCTTCACCAAACTCCTTGCGGTCCCGGATGTCGACTACGACAGCTTCATCCTTGTTGATCAGATTGACCGCGCCCTGAGCCGAGATCTTGGCACCGCCACGACGGGACTCCAGAATAAGGATAGCGACCAGGAATGCCACGAACAGCGACACAAGAATGTAGTGGTTAACGACAAATTCAAACAACCGGTCCATGAATTTACCCTGATGATGAGTTTGGCGCGATTATACACAGCCTGCTCCCCGGACAGAAGGTGACGAAACTGGCCAGTAAATGCGAAAATAGATAGACTCGATTTTTATTTTAGTAAATTTACTAACGTTTCACTTCCGGACTTAATGATGACTGCAATGCGCAAGCCGACTGCACTGATTATCCTGGACGGCTGGGGCCACCGCGACCCGGCTGAAGACAATGCCATCAGCAACGCCAGCACCCCGTTCTGGGACAAACTCTGGCAGGAACAGCCAAAAACCCTGATCAATACCTCAGGCATGTTTGTGGGGCTGCCGCAGGGGCAAATGGGTAACTCGGAAGTTGGTCACATGAATCTGGGCGCAGGGCGCGTGGTCTATCAAAGCCTGACTCGCATCGACAAGGACCTGGAAGAAGGCACTTTCCAGAAGAACGAGGTCCTCTGTTCCGCGATTGATAAAGCCGTTCAGAGCGGTCGCGCCGTTCATCTCATGGGCCTGATGTCTCCCGGTGGCGTACACAGCCACGAAGACCACATCATTGCCGCGGCCGAACTCGCCG
>JAWWAT010000477.1:0-3088 GCA_033721635.1 Marinobacter sp.
AAAGCCCACCAGAATCGCAACCACCATGCCAGGCACCATGCCATAGTTGGCAATCTTGCGGGCGATGGAATTGCTTTCCACGAAGCCTTTGAACGACACGGAGAACATCAGGTACAGGCACACCAGACCACCAATGATCAGAGAGATCGGTGTATTGGCCAGACGACCACCCGCTTCGATCTCACCCATCAGGGCCGCGATACCGGCGCCAATGATAATCCCGCCTTTCATGGAACGGGGGATCAACTCCACCAGCTTGCTGCCCAGGCGGGTAATGCCCAGGACCAGGAAGATAATAAACACCAGAAACTGCAGGGCGAACAGCGCCTGAATGGCATCCGGGCCGGGCTCATAGTCACTCAGGAACAGCAGAACCACGGGAATGCCCGGCGTAATCCAGCCGGGCACCAGCGGTACACCCAGCAATGCGGGCAGCATGAAACCGATACCGCAGATCACCACATAGGCGAGCGCAACGTCGTAGGGCACACCCAGATATTTCTCAAGAAGAGGAATCATGGCCAGGCTGACCACGAACATGATCAGGGCCTGCACCATCTCCGCAAACTCCCAGCGGTAATGGACGAACGGCAGACGAACTTTGAAGGGACCGGCCGGCCAATATGGCTGCTCTTCCCCGTTCTTTCGGTGAAACATTTGCATAAAAAGGTCTCCGGGCTCACGCGGCGCGTGTGCCTGACAGCGTTGTTTTTTCTGGTTAAAGTCGGCTGCGCCGGAGCGGCGCAGCCGATCGGGGGATCAGTCCAGTTCTTTGGCCTGGTCCCTCAGCACGAACTTCTGGATCTTGCCCGTGGAGGTTTTGGGCAGTTCCGAGAAGACGATGGTCTTGGGCACCTTGAAGCGGGCCAGATGCTCACGACAGAAGTTGATGATGTCTTCCTCGCTCACTTGCCCTGCTTCCGGTTTCAGGGTCACAAAGGCGCAGGGAGTTTCGCCCCATTTCTCATCTGGCCGGGCAACCACCGCTGCCTCAAGCACAGCGGGATGGCGGTAGAGGGTATCTTCAACTTCAATGGTGGAAATGTTCTCACCACCGGAGATGATGATGTCCTTCAGCCGGTCCTTGATCTCCATGTAGCCATCTTCGTGCCATACCGCCAGGTCGCCGGTGTGGAACCAGCCACCCCGGAAAGCCTCTTCGGTGGCTTTGGGGTTCTTGAGGTAGCCCTTCATCACCGTGTTGCCGCGCAGGAAGATCTCACCGATGGTTTTACCATCTTTGGGCACCGGCTCCATGGTGTTCGGGTCGCCGACCATGGTGCCTGCCAGAGTGTGGTACCGAACGCCCTGACGGGCCTTTTTCCGGGCACGATCATGCAATGGCAGCGCATCCCACTCGGACTTCCAGGCACAGACGGTCACCGGACCATAAACTTCTGTCAGACCGTAAACGTGAGTCACCTGGATGCCCATTTCCTCGATGGCACCAATAACCTGGGCGGGGGGTGCCGCTCCGGCGGTCATGGACTTCACGTCGTGATCGATACCGGCCTTGGCGGATTCCGGCACGTTCAACAGCGCGTTGAGAACGATCGGTGCTCCGCACATGTGGGTAACCTGATGGTCGCGGATCAGCTGCAGGATCTTCTCCGGGTCAACCCGGCGCAGACATACGTGGGTTCCGGCCATGGCGGTGATGGTCCAGGGGAAACACCAGCCGTTGCAGTGGAACATCGGCAAGGTCCACAGGTACACCGGGTGCATGTCCATGGACCACACCGCCTGGTTGCCGATGGCATTGATGTAGGCGCCACGGTGATGATAGACAACACCTTTCGGATTGCCGGTAGTGCCGGAGGTGTAGTTCAGTGAAATGGCGTCCCACTCGTTCTCTGGGAAGCTCCACTGGAATGCCGGATCGCCCTCCTGCAGGAACGCCTCGTAATCCAGATCGCTGACCTGAACACCCTCACCGTACTCGGGGTCGTCCACATCGATCACCAATGGTTTGGTGTCGAGCCGGCTGACGGCGTCCTTGATCACCTCACCGAATTCCCGGTCGGCAATCACAACCTTGGCCTCGCCGTGCTCGAGCATGAAAGCAATGGCTTCCGCATCCAGGCGAACATTCAGGGTGTTCAACACTGCACCGATCATGGGCACCCCGAAATGGGACTCTACCATGGCAGGAATATTCGGCAGCATGACGGCAACGGTATCACCACGTCCGATGCCGCGCCCTTTAAGGGCCGAGGCCAGGCGGCGGCAGCGCTCGTAGGTCTGCGCCCAGTTGTAACGGATCGCGCCGTGAATAACCGCGGGGTACTCCGGGTAAACAGTAGCGGTACGTTCGATAAAATCGACAGGGGATTGAACGGCATAGTTGGCGTCTACGGGCGCCAGGCCTTGATCAAATATCGAGGTCATTGCGTGGTCCTCTTGAGTACTGTTGTTCTTATGGCGTATTCAGGAATATCGCTAAACTAGCTATACTTCGGGCTGGCCAGAATAGTATTGAATCGAAAACATACTAGAAACTATACCAACGTATTATAGTTACTTTACTATAACGATAAGCCATGAACGATTCTTCCACTCCAAGTGTATTTAGTTTGCACGACGCCGACCCGCAACCCGGATTGATCCTGGACGTCGATGGCACCGTTCTTGAAGGCAACCGCGCAAGCCAGAACCTTTGCCAGACGGCTAACCTGGCTTGTTGGTCCGGACTGCTGCCGGTCAATGTTCTGGCACTTGTAAAGTCGTCCCTGGAACAGGACCGGGCAATCGAGAATGTCGAAGCCCGTACTTCGGGAATCATCCTGATGTGGACGTTCATCCCTGATGCCCGGAGCAGCAGGGTTCTGGCACGAGCGAGGGACGCCACAGATGAAGTCCTCACCCAGGAAGAGGCAACCCGCTCCAATCGTCTGTACCGATTGATCACCGAAAACACCACCGACCTGATCTCCCGCCATGCTCCGGACGGGCGCTTTATCGATGCAACACCCGCCTCATGGCGGCTGCTCGGCTACTGGCCGGAAGAATTACGGGGTAAACCCCTCGAAGAGGTCTTTCGTGGCAACCATGTCGCTCAGAAACTGGCGGAAACCCGCAACCAGCTACG
>JAWWAT010000478.1:0-3086 GCA_033721635.1 Marinobacter sp.
CTGTCCATCGGCCGCTCCATCTCCCTTCCCGCCCTCGGCACCGGAGCCGGCAAGGTGGCCAGCCTGGCCACCGGTTCCTATTCCTACACCCGGGAACAGTTCGGCCGCACCATCAGCCAGTTTGAAGGCGTTCAGGAAGCCCTGGAGCCCATCGCCGGCTACACCTACATGATGGACGCTGCGAGGCTGCTGACCTCCGGCATGCTGGACCGGGGCGTGCGCCCGTCGGTACCCTCTGCCGTGCTGAAATACCGCAATACCGACCTGATGCGGGAAGTCATCAACCACGCGATGGACGTGGTGGCGGGCCGGGGCGTGATCACCGGCCCACGCAACTTCCTGGCCCGGGCCTACCAGGCAGTGCCCATCGGGATCACCGTTGAAGGCGCCAATATCCTCACCCGCAGCCTGATGATCTTCGGCCAGGGGTCCATTCGCTGCCATCCTTTCATTGTTGAGGAAATCGAAGCGGCGGGCATGGACGATGAGGACAAGGCGGCCAAGAAGTTCGACGGTATCTTCTACCGTCATCTGGCGCACACAACCCGCAATGCCCTTCGGGCATTACTGCTGGGGCTGACCCGAGGCTGGATCGAATCTGTGCCCCGGCAGGGTGACATCAAGCCCTGTTACCGTCAGCTGGCCCGGTTCTCCGCGGCTTTCGCGCTGATGACCGATGTTACCCTGCTGACCGTTGGCGGTGGCCTCAAGGCGCGCCAGCGGCTCTCCGGCCGCATGGCTGACTGTCTCGTTCAGTTGTATTACGCCACG
Source organism: Marinobacter sp. (assembly GCA_033721635.1). GTDB lineage: Bacteria > Pseudomonadota > Gammaproteobacteria > Pseudomonadales > Oleiphilaceae > Marinobacter. The sequence goes on from JAWWAT010000478.1 coordinate 772, forward strand.
GCCGTCATCAAGCAATGGCATGAGGAAGGCTACCCGGACGATCAGCGGCCTCTGGTTGAGTGGTGCCTGAAGACCTGTTTGCGGGATCTTCAGGGCTCCATGCGCGAAGCCATCATCAACTTCCCGGTACCGGCCCTGCGCTGGCCCTTGCGCCTGCTGGTATTCCCGCTCGGTGCCACGGGCCTTAACGGTCCAGACGACAAGCTGGGCGCAAAAGTCGCGGAATCCATCGTCAAGGACACCCCGGTGCGCCAGCGCATCAGCCGTGGCGCCTACACCACCATGGATCCGGACGATCCGCTCGGCCGCGTCCTCAATGCCTACAAACTCGCCAACGAGACGGCGGAGATGCGCAGCCGGCTGCACGACGCCATGCGTAATCGGGACGAGGACGAACTGGGCGGCATTGACCTGCTCATGGGCCATCAACGCAAGGAACTGGTTGACTGGGCCTGCGATCAGGGCGTGGTTAAAAAGGAAGAGTGCGACAAACTGCTGGAAGCTCTGGAAGCGCTCTACGATGTGATCCGAGTGGATGCGTTCGATGCCGATGGCCTGAAAGCGCTCTCACGCTGCGCCAAGGGCAAGCGTAAAGTGGTCGAACGTCCACCGCGGGAAGAGAAGTAAGGCGCAGATCAGCCCATGACCGACCCCGGAGATCTGCGACCCAACGAGGAGACCGTCGAACTAGAGCCGGCCGTTGATGCCACATTGCGCTTCATCGGTACCATCCGGACCCCCTGGCGCGAGCGCAAGGATTGCCCGCGCCAGGGCAAGCTCGACGGCCCCGAATGCCAGCTGATTCTGGATCCGGTCTGGCACAAAGCGCTATCGGGGCTGGAAGACTACGACACCATCGAAGTGCTCTACTGGCTCGACCAGAGCCGACGGGACCTGATCCGGCAAAGCCCCAGAAGCGACGGCCAGACCTTCGGCACCTTTGCCCTGCGCTCGCCAGTCCGACCCAATCCGATCGGCACGTCCATGGTTAGACTTGTTCGTATAGAGAAAGGAACGTTGATTGTGCGCGGCCTGGACTGTCTGGACGGCACCCCGCTGCTGGACATCAAGCCTGACCGCTGCGCCTTCAGCCCGAAGGCGCCGCCAAAAGTCGACTCCTGATAGCCTCATCCACCAGCCAGCGCCGAAGTGTCTGGATACCCCGCTCCTGCCGACGGCTGGTCTTCCAGGCAAAATAGAAAGTGTCACCGGTCATCACCGAGTGGGTCGGCAGGCGAACAAAATCTTCCGAATCCCGTCGCGTGCTCAACATGTAATCGTTGGTCAGGGCCACCCCCTGATGGAACCGCGCCGCCTCAAGCGCCAGCAGCATATGGCTGAAGTGCTGCACCCGTGCGGCACCCGGCAGGCGCTCGCCCACCGCCTCAAACCACGCCTGCCAGTCCCCGGTCGCACGGTCGAAAATACTGTGGGTCGACAACAACGGAAACCGCGCTACATCCTCCGGCGACAACGGCGCCTCATCCCGCTGCTCCGGCTGATCATCCCGCCCCAGCTCCCTCCGCATGCGCTTCCAGTAATCCTGACTGCACACCGGAAACAGCCGCTCCTCATACAGCTTGTCGTAGCTGAAGGCCGGCGCATCCGCGCGGATGGTGATAAAACAGTCCGCCACCCGGTCCGACAGCACCGGGTTGCCACTGCTCATCTCCAGCGCCAGTTCCAGCTCCGGATGCAACCGCTGCAGATAAGGCAACCGCGGCACCAGCCAGCGCACGGCAAACGAACTGAACACCGACAACCGCAGCCGCGCCTCCTCGTGCCCCACCAACTGCTCACTGGCCCGCTCGATCTGCAGCAGCGCTGAGCTAACCGCATCGAGATACTGCCGTCCCTGATCAGTCAACGACAGCGACCGGCCGCCGCGCGAAAACAGCGGCTCCCCCAAGTAGCTTTCCAGCTGTTTGATCTGATGACTGACCGCACTCTGGCTCACCGCCAGCTCTTCGGCAGCAAGGGAAAAGCTGTTGAGACGGGCAACGGCTTCGAATACGGGCAGGGCTTTCAGGGGTGGCAGCTTCATTATCTAATTTTCTAATAGGTCGTGAATAATGATCATTTTATCGGATATTAACACCCGCTTAGACTGCCCTCCATGTTATGGGAGCCACACGATTTGCTCTTGCACCAGAGCTTGATGACCAAAAGGAGAGAAAACATGTCAGGAAAAACCGTAAACAGCGCCATCCTTCTGCTGGTGATCGGCAACGCCATGGCATTGATCTCTGACGTGTTCATCAAACTGCTTGAACCCGGCGCCCCGGTGTTCCAGTTCGCCTTCCTGCGCTGCCTGA
>JAWWAT010000479.1:0-3078 GCA_033721635.1 Marinobacter sp.
AAACCCGCCATGATAACGTGCTCCAACTCGCCGATCTGCTTCTGAATCGCCTCGTTGATTCGCGGATTCGAGTGGCCAAAAAGATTGACCCACCAGGAGCTGACGGCATCGATGAACCGATTGCCTTCAAAGTCTTCCAGCCAGACACCCTCGCCCCGCTTGATGGGCACCAGGGGCACAGCGCCTTCGTGGTCTTTCATCTGGGTGCAGGGGTGCCACACGGACTTGAGGCCACGGGTGACGAGGTCAGCATTGCGCATGGTAATTCTCCGTCGAACGGTCTGATTCTGGGTTGTCGCTGTTAACCTGTGCGGATATTACAGTTAACAGCGGATATCGGCCACCCGGATTTCAGGCCGATCTGGCGCTCTATTGCCTGAGGTTTTCCAACGGCTTGCTCACATCACAATCTGGGGTCGAACGATTTGGCCGGAGGAGTGCTTCAGTATAAACTGCTGGTTTACAGTCAAAGGGCCAGGATGGCTTAGCAAAAACGCAAAGGACGCGACATGAGTAAAGCGATTGTTCTGCTCGGAGACCTTGGCTCCGATCACGAAGGTTTCCCGCCGACCCCGGTGATTGCCGGTTCCCCCGATGTACTGATTGATGGCAAGCCCGTTGCCCGCGTGGGCGATCCGCTGGCACCCCACTCCAAACCCAAGCATCCACCCCATCCGCGTACCATCACCGGTGGTTCGTCCACAGTCATGATCAACGGCAGGCCGGCGGCGGTGACAGGCGGTTCGATTTCATGTGGTGGGGTGACTATTGGGTCGGGGAGTGTGGTGATTGGTGATACTCACACGCCTGCGCCATTTTCGGGCGTATCCCCCGTCACGCCAAAAGCAGCAGTAACTTCAACAAAAGCCGCGGAGTCTGTGCAGGTAACGCCAGAGAGGGCGAGCTCCACAGGCCGGGCTGAACCTACTAATTCTCCGACTAACTCACCATCCGCGACTGAGCCCAGTACGATCAGCACAGTAAATTCAACTCATCCTGACGCCAACGCCAATCGGGATCTGAGTGAGCCGGGATTCCATGTCGTTCGCGAACCGATGAGCCGCAACGAATTGTTGTCTCAGCTTTATGGTGATGCGTCTGCGAAACCTGACAATTTTGAGCGTCTGAATCCAGGGCTAGGCAACCGAGTTCTGCCCGGTGAAATGGTTGTTATTGCAGATCCTGAAAGTCTGGAATGTACGGTCAAAGAAAACGATCTGATGGCGGTGGCTAAACAGGTCAATCAGCAAGTTCGGCAACTGAGCGAGCAGGAGGCCCAGTTCATCGTCGATCACTATGACCTTCTGGAGCTGATGACGGCTAATGCTGCGACTGGCATGGGTGCCGGCGCGGCGATGATTGGCCAACAGATCAAAAGCATCAATGCAACACTGAAGGAAATTGAGGCGCTGTATCAGAATACCTTCAGAAAACACGGCAGGCTGAATGTCCCGGAATTTTACGAGCAACGTCGGGCGCTATTCACCAAATTGGATTTCGCCCTGGGAAAGATGGCGCGAAAGGGTCTCTCGCTCGATGACAACTCCAAGTTGAAGAAGGCCCTCGGGCTTTCAACCAAAGGCACTGTTCACCATTGGAAAGAGGCGGGTGTCGGGCCGATTCCGGGCTATGGAGCCCACTATTCGAAAGCTGCGGGCGCTGCACGGTTTGTGGAGCATGGCGGACGATTGGTTGTGGCGCTGGATGCCGGGCTGGCTGGTTATAAGATTTACGAGGCATGCTCGACCGGGCGAGCGAATGAATGTGAGCAAGTGGCCCATGTCGAGTCTGGACGATTTGCGGGTTCCGCAATAGGTGGTGCTGTGGGCGCCTCGATAGCGCCGGTGTTATGTACAATCGTTGGCATTGGTACGGGCGGGATAGGTGGTGTGGCCTGCGGAATCATCGCTGCCGGCATTGGTGGTGCGGCAGGCGGAAAAATCATGGGTGACGCTGGGGCAGATACGGGCCAATTGATTTACGAGGTTCGGAGCGATGAGTAACCAACTGATCTATGTACTGGCGCACATAGGATACCTGAGTCTATTTGTTGGTCTTTTACCGTTGTTTGTCATCATTACTGCTGGGTTCCGTTATGTATCTTTAATCGAAGATCGTGTGGCGACGGAAAGAGGGGGTATTTCAGCGGCAAGGTACATTTGGCAAGGAAAGATCATTGGGCGATTGATGAGAAGCAGTAATGTATTTGCTTATCTGATCTTCCGAGCGATTCCCTCTCCGTTTTTCCAGCAACGCGCGTCTTTACTCGGTGATCCGGCCGTGCCCTTGCCGCTAAGTTGGCAAGCCTGGGTTATAACACCAATGCTTCTCATGTATCTGGCCGTCATTACCACCTTGGTCACCAATTTGGTGATCCAGTCTGTGAGATGAGATGCACCGAGGTTGTCATTCGACAACCTAAGTGTGTATTATTTGCCCAAGGAATGGCAAGAATGCCCCGCAAGAGACACGCGAACAAAGATATCGAAGAGGCCGTGGCTTACGCCGAATTGCACGGCTGGCGGATAGAGATTAGAAAGGGCCATGCCTGGGGGCGGATGTATTGCCCGTTCAATACCAAGGATTGCCGGTGCGGAGAGTTCTGTGTTGCCAGTATCTGGAGTACACCCAAAAACACGCAGAACCACGCAAAGCAGATTCGTCGCATCGTTGATAACTGCACTGGGAATCGAAGTGCCGGAGGCAAAGACCATGAATCGTGAATATGACTTCACGCTCACATTTTCAGTTCCACCCGGTCTTGACCAGGAGGCGCTCGAATCCGTGCTCTTTGAATCAGGGTGCGACGATGCCATCATCGGCCTTGGCCAAAAAGGCCGTCTGGCTTTGAATTTCACCCGCGAGGCGGAGTCAGCAAAAGAGGCCATGCTGAGCGCACTTCAGCAAGTGAAAAAAGCGGTACCAGAAGCCCGGTTAGTGGAGGCAGGCCCGGACCTTGTTGGTATTTCCGATATGGCCAGCTTGTTGAGCTTCTCCCGCCAGAACATGCGAAAACTCATTCAAACTCATCTGGCCAGTTTCCCGTTGCCGGTCCATGAGGGCTCGAGTGCGCTCTGG
>JAWWAT010000480.1:0-3073 GCA_033721635.1 Marinobacter sp.
ACCCTTCGCCGCTATTCAGGGCATGTTCGACAACGCCCCCGTGCTCTATGTGGGCAGTTTCAGTAAAACCCTGATGCCCGCTCTGCGAACAGGTTACCTCGTGGTGCCGGAGCCCGTCATAGAGTCAATACTCAATGCCAAGCGAGTCAGTGGTGGGGAAACGCCGCTGCTTGCCCAGGCGACCATTGCCGAGTTTATTGATAGCGGCCACTTCGGCCGGCACCTGAGGCGCATGCGCCAGCTCTACCAGGAAAAATGGCAGTTATTCCAGCGCAGAGTGACGGAAGAGCTCAACGAACTGGTCCACCCGGTGGCAGAAAGTGCCGGCATGCACCTGGTGCTGGAAGGAAATTTTGACGACCTGGCCCTCAGCCAGTGGCTGGAAACCCGCGGTTTCGGTAGCACGCCACTCAGTGCCCACTTCATTGGGAAGCAGGTCCAGACGGGCCTGGTTATGGGGTTTGCCAGTGCCAGCGAGCGGCAAATGGATGAGTGCGTGGCGGCATTGAAGGCGGGCCTGGCGTCACGGCCATGACCCGCAACCGAGTATGAATAAATAGTAATTTGGAAAAGTAAAGAAGAGGAATCCGTACTGCCCAGCGGAGCGCCCATTTACTATTATTCCGCGCTCGCCAAACCCAAACTGAGATGGAGTGAGTGCATGAAAGGGAAAATCGGTCTGCTGTTCAGCCTGTTGCTGATATCCGGTTACGCCACCGCCGAATTGCGGATTTACACGGAACAATACCCACCTTACAACATGACCACCAACGGCCAGCCGTTTGCCCACTCGCAAAAAGACATAACAGGCCTGTGCACAGACGTACTGAACGCAGTGCTTGATCGAGCCAATCTCGAATACAGTATCAAACTGCGGGACTTGAGCTACGGCCTAAAGCGAACGGAACAGCACGCGGATCACGGCATCTACTGCGTATCCCGAACGGCAGACCGGGACCCTGCCTTCAACTGGGTCGGTCCGCTGGCCAGCATCAAGTGGACCCTGTTCGCCAAACCAGGCTCCTCCATCGACCTGAAAAACCTGGATGACGCCAGAAAATACAAGATTGGTGGTTACAAAGGCGATGTCATGACCACCTACCTGGCAGATAAAGGATTCAATGTGTCGGCCATCAGCAACAACGGCCTGAATGCCCGCCGCCTGGTACAGGACCAGATTGACCTGTGGGTCGCCGACGGCCTGGCGGGCCCCTACCTGGCTGCGGATGCTTCAGACGTGACCGATCTCGAACAGGTTCTGGTGTTTCGGGAAACCCCGATGTACCTGGCCATCAACAAGAACACCGACCCCAAGGTTCTGAGCGCGCTGCAGGACAGCTATGAAAAGCTGGTCGGCTCCGGCGATCTGGACACGATTTCCCGCTCCTACGGCTTCTGATCACCAGAAAGGGCTCTTCCCCCGGGAGGAGCCCGTCCGGAATACCCTACACCTGTCCGGAATTCCTGCCACCTCACCTTCCAGACTCCTGAGCCAGCTTCACCAAATCAACTACTTGGAGCCCTGGCACGATATTTCCTTGGTTGTAGCTGCCGAACAATAAATCCAAAAAGGGAGCTTACAACAATGAACTTTCCGTCCATTTCAGGGCACGGCGGCTCGGCATTGTCCGCACTTATCCTGTCAGCAATCCTGATAATCACCATACAACCGGCAACCGCTGGCCAGACACACTCCTTCACCCTGCCCCAGCAGGGCTATAACCAGTCCCGCGCCAGGGACTACAAAGTGTATGTACCCGATAACCTCGCCACACCGGCGCCCATGGTAATGGCGCTGCATGGCTGTAAGCAGACCAATAATGATGTGCTGAATGACTGGGGGCTGACCGCAGCAGCGGACCAGAAGGGCTTTATCCTGGTGGCACCGTTCATCACCAGTTACGACGGGCTTCGAAACGAAAACTGCTGGGGGTTCTGGTTCGATCATCACCGCCATGAAGGCGCGGGTGAAGTTGAGGACCTGCACCAGATCGCCCAGGCCGTGGAAAACAACTTCAGCATCGATCCCAACCGCCGGTTCATCACCGGGTTGTCTTCCGGCGGAGCCATGGCCACTGTTGCCTCCGTGGCACACAATGAGTACTGGGCCGCCGCAGCACCGGCTTCAGGGCTGCCCTATGGTGAAGACTCCGCCTCTGTCTCATTATCCGGACAGTGCCCCGGAAGCGCGACTTTCCATAGCGTATCCCGGGTAGTTTCCGACATGGAGAGCGAACTGGATGACACCTACCCTGTGCCCTTGATGGTTCTACAGAACGAGAACGACTGTACCGTACTCAAGACAGCTGCCGACAACACACGAGACGCCCACCTGAAGGTCTTTGGCGATCCAGCCTTTGATACACCCGCAGCAGCCGAAGCCTCAACCGCTGCGTGTGCGCCCTACTACCAGAATAACTACAGCTGCGAGCACACCCGCTATACCCGGGACGGCACGCTGGGCTCCCGCTCCGTTGTCGAAACCGTATATCTGGACGGCCCTTTGTCCACCCCCAATATGCAGGACACGGACCACGGCCACTACTGGGTTGGCGGCGAGAGCGGTAACAATGGAAAATGGTCTCTCAGGGTGGGCCCCAGCTACCCGGACATCATCTGGGAGTTCTTCAGCCGCAACAGCCGTGATGGTAGCGCCCCGGAAGGCTTCCCAGTCATCACCCTGATTGGCGACAACCCGATGACGGTGAACATCAACACCGCCTTTACCGACCCCGGCGCCACCGGCGAGGACGGCGAAGATGGCGCCCTGACCGTGAACGCCGACTGCAGCGAGGTGGACACAGCAACCACCGGCTCCTATACCTGCACCTACTCAACCACCGACAGCGATGGCAACACCACTACCAAAGATCGCACCGTGGATGTCGTCGACCCCAACGCCCCCATCGAAACCTGCGAGCAGGCAACCGCCTCACCAAATGCCCACATTTCAGAAGGACGGGCCTACGCTGGTGGATCCTACGATCTGCGGGCACTGACATCGGGCGATGATGTCGATATCGGTGGTTCCTTTGACACCTGGAGCAGTGTCACCCTTCACGAGGGTGAGCCA
>JAWWAT010000481.1:0-3070 GCA_033721635.1 Marinobacter sp.
CATCCGGACATGCCCCAGGCCGTGTTCAAGGATATGTGGGATTACCTGAAGGCCGGCAAGGCCTGGATGGGTGTCGTGAAGAACCGGGCCAAGAGCGGCGACCATTACTGGGTCAGCGCTTACGTCACGCCGATTCGTGAGAACGGCCAGATGGTGGGCTACGAGTCCGTGCGGGTCGAGCCGACCCGCGAGCAAATTGCCCGTGCCGAGCGGCTGTACGGCAAGATTTCTGCCGGCAAAATGACCTCATCTTTCAGCAACCGTGCCTTGTCGATGCTTCGCTCCGGCTGGCCGTTTCTGGTGTCGCTGGTGCTTAGCCTCGGTGCCCTCCAGATCAACCATCCGTGGTTGGCCGCAGGCCTGATTGTGATCGGTCATGCCCTGGGCTTCGGCCTGGTATTCAATTCCCTGGCTGCCCGCTTGCGCAAGCTGCTGGACCTTCGCCCGGATGCCTTCCGGGATCCAATCGTTGCCCGTACCTACAGTGACGAGCGGGGTCTGTTCTCGCAGCTGTCGCTGTTGCTGGTCAGTGAAGAGGCCAGGGTTCGCACGGCTCTGGCGCGTATAGATGACCAGGCGGAACTGCTCTACGAGCAGGCAAGAGCCTCTCACGGTTATATCAGTGACGGCGCATCGGCCATCGCCCGTCAGCGGGCAGAAACCGACCAGACGGCCTCGGCCATCAATGAAATGACCGCCTCGATTCAGGAAGTGGCCGAGTCGGTAACCAGCAATGCCCGGGAAGCCGAGGAAGCCAATCGACTGGCCGGTGTTGGCAGCGACCGGAGCGCCGAAGCGCTGGTTGCGATTGAAGAGCTGGTAACCCGGGTAAACGGTATTGGTTCGACGATCAGCAAGCTGGGTGAGTCCACCAACAGCATCGGTGAAGCCGCCAACCTGATTTCCGAGATTGCCGAGCAGACCAACCTGCTGGCACTGAACGCGGCCATTGAAGCGGCCCGCGCGGGAGAACAGGGCCGCGGCTTCGCCGTAGTGGCAGACGAGGTTCGCTCTCTTGCCCGCCGCACGCGGGAATCGACCGTGCGCATCCAGAACGTCATCGATGACTTCCGGCAGCAGGTGGACTCTGCGGTCCAGGCAACCCGTGACGGCGAAGCCGTGGCCGGCCAGGGGCTTGCGAAGGTGCGGGAAGCCGAGAACTCCCTGAAGGATATCGTCACGTCCATCCAGACCATTTCCGACAGCTTTATCAGTATGTCTGCCGCCTTTGAGGAGCAGAGCCAGGTGTCGGATGAGATCAATCGCCAGATCACCAACATTGCCGAGCTGGCCGATCACAGTGATGCCCAGGCCGACTCCGCGAAGCAAAGCAGTGACCGGCTCAGCGCCATGTCCCGTGGTCTTAAAGACCTGATTGCCAGGTTTATCAGCAAAAACGGCTAGTTAGCTTTCCCTTGTTTCCCCTCCGTCCGGCTCGCCCCCGATCGGGAGGGCGCCAGCACTGGCATCGCAGCGCCAGTGCTGGCAGAATCCCGCCCCAAAGTCCTCGGCAACGCCGTGGCTCGCCCTTTTTAAAGCCATTCCTCAGCTAAAAGCACAGGAACACAACATGACTCAGTCCAACTCGGTTTCGGGTAACGGTTCAGGGGCCACCCGTGGTCTATGGTCCTCGCGGTTGGCGTTTATTCTGGCGGCAACCGGTTCGGCCGTTGGTCTCGGTAATATCTGGAAGTTTCCCTACGTTACCGGCGAGAACGGTGGCGGCGCCTTTGTACTGGTCTACCTGCTGTGTATTGCAGTAATCGGTATTCCCATCATGATGGCGGAAGTGTTTATCGGCCGGAATGGCCGTCATAACCCCATCACCAGTATGCGCCTGGTAGCCGAGCGCAATCTCAGCGCGCCGGGCTGGCGGATTTCCGCCATCATCGGGATGATCGCAGCCTTTGTGATCCTCTCCTTCTATTCGGTGATTGGCGGTTGGGCTGCGTCCTACGTAGGACATGCCGCCATGGGTGATTTCACCGGCGGCACCGCAGACTCTATCGGTGAGCTGTTCGGTGGTCTGCTGGCCAGTCCCGGTCAGTTGCTGCTCTGGCACACCCTTTTTATGGCGCTGGTGATTCTGGTGGTTTCCCAGGGGCTGAAAGGCGGTCTGGAACGGGCCGTTACCATCCTGATGCCGGCCCTGTTTATCCTCTTGCTGGTAGCCGTTGGCTATGCCACCACAACGGGCCATTTTGGGGATGCCGTCAGCTTCCTGTTTACGCCGAATTTTGGGGCTTTGACTATCAACGGGGTGTTGATTGCTCTCGGCCACGCCTTCTTCACCCTTAGCTTGGGTATGGCGATCATGATGGCCTACGGTTCTTACCTGGGCCGGGATGTGTCCATTGGCCGCACGGCCGTCAGCGTCGCCATCATGGATACCGTTGTGGCGCTTCTGGCCGGCCTCGCCATCTTCCCGGTGGTGTTCGCCAATGGCCTGGAAGCCGGCGCCGGCCCCGGCCTGATCTTCCAGACCCTGCCGCTGGCCTTCGGCAACATGCCCATGGGCGGCCTGTTTGGCACCCTGTTCTTTATCCTGCTGCTGTTCGCCGCCTGGACCTCCGGTATTTCCCTGCTGGAGCCGGTGGTTGAGTGGGTTGAGGAAAAAACCAGCCTCGCGCGCACAGGCAGTGCTGTTCTGGTGGGTGTGCTTTGCTGGGCGCTGGGTATTGCCTCGATTCTGTCGCTCAACGTCTGGGCCGACGTCGCGCCGCTCGCCATGTTTGAGCGCTTCGAAGGCAAGACCATCTTTGACCTGCTGGACTTCTTCACAGCCAACGTGCTGCTACCGCTCTCCGGTTTGCTGACGGCGGTATTTGTCGGCTGGTTCGTGGCCAAGGAGTCTCTGAAAACCGATCTGGCGCTTCAGGGTGGAGCCTTCACGCTGTGGTACAACCTGATCCGGTTCGTTACGCCCATTGCGGTTGCCATCGTGTTTGTTTACAACCTGATGTCGTAATGTCTGTCTGAGCGGCCTGATGGCTGCTGGCGCAACGGCTTGCGCACAAAAAAGCCCGGCGGGTTAACCGTCGGGCTTTTTGTTTTTCCGGCACTCAGGGTA
>JAWWAT010000482.1:0-3069 GCA_033721635.1 Marinobacter sp.
CAGAATTTCCCAGACCTGAGTCGCACTGCCAATGTGAATCGGCCTTGCCGTTCCATAGACCCAGCCTTTGGTGACCGGACGGATGTGGTTGGCATTAATGTCCAGGCCAACCGCAACGGTCTCCGGATCTTTCAGGCAGCAGTTGGCTGCCATACTGCCCAATGTTTCCGCCAGCAGCACCGATGAACCACCATGGAGAATGCCGAACGGTTGAACCGTGCGCTCATCAACGGGCATACGGCCTTTCACATAGTCATCACCAATCTCAAGGTACTCAATACCCATGTAGCTGACTGCGGTCTTCTCGCTGGCCTTTGCGAGGTGTTCAAGGTTGGGGGTGCGGGTCCAGATTGCCATAAGGAACTGCTCTCGATGTTGTTTGGAGTTGAAGAGAAACAAGGCACCAGATTATACAGATAGGATGCGAACTACCAAGCCCTTCTCTGTCGGCCGCCTCTGGCTTTCTCAATCAACCTTTCAAACTCCAGCGCTGGCAGTGGCCGGCTGAAAAAATAGCCCTGAAAGCGGGTGCAACCCATTCCAATAAGGCGCTCCAGCTGCCCCTTGGTCTCCACACCTTCTGCCACGGCTGACAGTTTGAGCGCAGAGGCCAGAGCCAGAATGGTCTCTGCGATGGCAGCGTCGTTTGGGTCATCAAGGATGTCCCGCACAAACCCCTGATCGATTTTCAGTTCGTCCAGAGACAGACGTTTGAGGTAGCCGAGGGATGAATAACCCGTGCCGAAATCGTCGAGGGAGATCCGTATCCCCATGCTTCTCAGCGTCCGGAGTGTTTCTTCCACCAATTCGAGATCGTAGGCCAGCGCGCTTTCGGTGATTTCGACCTTCAGGTTTCGCGGAGATGCACCGGTTTTTCTCAACAGCGCCATCACCGTCGTACAGAAAGTGGGCAGGTGAAACTGCCTTGCACTCACGTTTATCGAGACCTGGAGCCGCGACAACGTGCCCCCTCGCTTCTTCCAGCTTGCGACCCGGGAGAGAACGTCCTCCAAAACCCAATAGCCAACCGATTCAATGAGGCCGGTTTCCTCTGCCAGAGGAATGAACTCGGCGGGAGACACCATGCCGCGGCCAGGGCAGTTCCATCGGAGCAAGGCCTCGGCGCCCACTGGATCACCTTTTTCATCAACCAGAACCTGGTAGTGCACCGCCAACTGATTCTTGCGAATCGCCATCCTGAGATCGGACTCAAGAGCCAGGCGCTCGGATACTTTCTTCTGCATCATTGAATCATAGAAGCGGATGCAGTTGCGGCCGTCCTCCTTGGCGCGAAACATGGCCATGTCAGCCTGGCTGAGAAGCTCTTCAAGGGAGGTATCGTGATCGAAGAACAGAGTGACGCCAATACTCGGAGTGCCTGTGTAGTCGATGCCGTTAAGGTAATAGGGTTCGTTTAGAGCATCACGGACTTTTTCGCAGACCTTTTCCACCCGGGCTGCGGCACTGGCAGAATCGGCCGGAAACCCTTTCAGAATCAGAACAAACTCGTCGCCGCCGAGCCTGGCAACGGTATCCCATTCGCGGACCGTCTGTTTCAGCCGCTCCCCTACCTGGATCAGCAGCTCATCGCCGGTGAGATGCCCCGCGGAGTCGTTGATGTTCTTGAAGTTGTCCAGATCGATGAATACCAGAGCACCATGGTTGTTGTCACGGGTACTCCCGGTTAATGCCTGGGCCAGGCGATCTCGCAGTAGCCGGCGGTTTGGCAGACCAGTTAGCGGGTCGTAAAAGGCAAGTTTCTCGATCTCGGATTCCGATTGCTTGCGATCCGTCACATCGTAGAAGTAGCCGTGCCAGATCGTGCTGTCATCGGCCAGACGGGCAGGCACTGAGCGGGCCTCTATCCAGGCGGCACTGCCATCTTTTTTGACTGCCCGAAAGTCTGTTTCGAACGGTGTCATACGCCGGCGAGACTCCTCAACCTTCTCAAAGAAAGCGGCTTTGTCTTCACCCTTAATCAGGTTCAGTAAAGGTTGCGCATCCGTACTAAGCAGATCAGCCGCAAGTCCGAATAAATCTTCAGTTTTCTCGCTAATGAAAGGAAACGTTGTCCCTCCTCCGGGATACATCCTGAACTGGAAGATAACGCCCGGGAACTGGTCGGAATAGCGATAAAGGCTGTTCTGAAACCTGACATTGCGACTGACCAAGATCTGCCGATGGACAGATGCTCCTAAAATGTCCCCAACTTGAAGCACAAAATCTTCCGTTTCCGAATCAGGCACCCGGGAATGGTCAAGAAAATCGAACCCCAGGATGCCACGGACTTGGCCTTCCAGTTTCAAACCTACGAGGATCAGGCTGCGGATACCCTCCCGCTCGAACTCCAGTTTCTCTTCTTCTGCATGGTAGGGAAGATCTTCAACTTCGGGGATAACGAGCACAGGAACGGATTTGAGCTGATCCATCAGCCATGGGAACCGGGACATGGGGACGTTCTGGATTGCCTCTCTTTGCGGGGGCACTCCTTTCTTGCAGGTTTCATGCGTGATGGAAATCGTCTGGGTCGCTTCCTCAAACATGATCAGGTAGGCGCGATCTGAACGAAGCCGCTCTCCAAGCTCCGCAAGGAAGCCATGGATACTGTCATCCAGTTCGTCAATCTTCGACCTCGCCAGGCCAAGAGACAGCCTGTAAACAAATTCGCGTTGATCCCGAGTAACTGCTTCCACCATTGCCATGGACTCCTTCCCAGCAATACGTGCTATTTGTTTTTTCTGCCCGGAGTGCCTTCTCCAACTTACGACAGGTGCGTCAAAAAGTTCACGCCTTGACGACTCAGGCTTTCACTCAACTCGCTCCCGTGTAAAGGGCCTTGTACTGCAGGATCAATTCGTCGACCCGGCCTGAATTCACAAGTTCGTATAGGGCTTCGGCAATACGCTCTCTGAGTTCATAAGAGTTGCAAGGTGAGGCCTTGGCAAAGGTAAAAAACAGGCCTTCGCGGCTCACCGGAACCGGTAGGGGGACGAATTGGTCCGCAATGCCGAGGGCCTCCAGTTTCACCTCGCCCTGCAGAACCTCATAGAGGACATAATCCACCCGGTC
>JAWWAT010000483.1:0-3060 GCA_033721635.1 Marinobacter sp.
CTGTGGATTCCAGGTAATGATCGCTAAAACCGCTAGCGGCGTATTTCCTTGCGCCAAAGGTCCCGAAATCTTCCGTTCAGAGAGTGTAAAAGTCATGCAAAGCCTGTTAACCGAGATATCGAAACGACTGTCGACACCTATACTCTGGGTACTGTCTTCGGCACTGCTGCTCAGTGGCTGTGCCAGCCCGTCACTCGAGGATTACGCAGACCGCACACCGGAACTGGTCCCTGAAGAGTTCTTTACCGGCGAACTTTCCGCCCGGGGGGTGGTCAAGAATTTCTCTGGTGAGGTGATTCGTACCTTTGATGCCGATATCAGCGCGTCATGGGATGATGAGGGTGTGGGTACCCTGGATGAAGTGTTCCGTTTCAATGACGGCGAGGTGCAAACCCGGGTCTGGACCCTGACACCGAGCGAAGACGGGTATCATGCCGATGCCGGCGATGTGGTGGAACCTGGAACCATGCGCTGGAGTGGTAACGCCATTCACATGAACTATGTCCTCCGCGTGGCCTACGGCGACGGTACGCTGGATGTGCGGATGGACGACTGGATGTATCTGATCACGCCCGACACGCTGATTAATCAGACCACCATGAGCAAGTGGGGAATTGACGTGGGCGAAGTGGTTCTGGTGATCCAGAAAAAGTAACAGACGACTAACCAATACCCGGAATATCTGGACATCTTATGTGGAAGCAGTGGTTGATTGCGTTGGTGCTGGTGGCCGTGGCTATCGGCGGCGCCTTTGTGTATCAGAACCTGGACGACGGCGGTACCGCCCAGGACGGTCGTAACCGTCCCGCCAGCGCGGTCAACACCATGCTTCCTCAGATAAAGACGGTGCGGGATGTCGTCAACGCTGTTGGCAGTCTGAAGGCCATGAACGCGGTGGAACTGACCACGGAAGTCAGTGGCCGGGTGGTGCAACTGAATCTGGAAACCGGTCGCAGAGTGGAGCAGGGCGAGGTGCTGTTGAGGCTTGATGATCGCCAGGCCCGGGCAGACCTGCAGGTGATCGAGGCGCAACTGTCGGATGCCCGTCGAAAACTCGAAAGGGCACAGCGTCTGCGTTCCAACAACAGCATTTCCCAGTCCCAGGTGGACGAATTGAGAACGGCAGTCGATGTGGCTGAGGCTCAGCGACAGTCGGCACGGGTCCGTCTGGAAAACCACCGTATCGAAGCGCCGTTTGCCGGTGTGGTCGGGCTGAGTGACATCAGTATCGGCGCTTACATTACTGCCGGAACCTCGGTGACCACCCTGGATACCACCGATCGTATGGAGCTGGGCTTCTCGATTCCGGAACGTTTCCTGGGGCAGGTGAACCTCGGGCAGCAAGTCCGTGGCGCCTCGCCCGCCTACCCGGAACAGGCCTTTTCTGGTCAATTGGTGGAGCTGGGTTCCCGGGTCAGTGAACTGAGTCGTTCACTTCCAGTGCGGGCGCTTATCGACAATCCGGACGGTTTGCTCCGGCCCGGGCAGTTCATGTCCGCAATGCTGACATTGCGGGAGCGGGAAGCACTGGTGATCCCCGAACAGGCCGTCATGATTCGCGGTGATGAACAATACGTGTTTGTGGCCGAAGACGGCGTTGCCCGGCGGGTGTCGGTCAACCTGGGTTCGCGCATGCCCGGATTTGTAGAGGTTTCCAAGGGATTGACCCTGGAAGATCCGGTGATTGTGACGGGTCAGGACCGGCTCAGCAGCGGCGACCGGGTTCGGGTACTGGAGGATGACAAAGCCATTCCAGAGAACCGTTTTATTACGGCCAGGGAGTCGTAACCGGTGGTCCTCTCTGACGTTTCCATCAAGCGGCCGGTGTTCGCAACGGTTCTCAGTCTTCTGATCGTCGTATTCGGTCTGGCAGCCCTGATGGGCCTGCCGGTGCGGGAATACCCGGATATTGACCCACCGGTTGTTTCCATTTCCACCGATTACACCGGCGCAGCGGCCGAGGTGGTGGACACCCAGATTACCCAGGTGATCGAGGGTGCCATCAGCGGCATCGAGGGCATTCGTTCCATCGAATCCTCTACCGAGCAGGGCGAATCCCGAACCAGCATCGAGTTTACTACCGCCCGGGATGTCGACATTGCCGCCAACGACGTTCGTGATGCCGTGTCCCGAATCGCCAACCAGTTGCCCGAAGAAGCAGACCCTCCGGTCGTCCAGAAGGCCGATTCCGACGCCCGGCCGATGATGTGGATAACATTGCGCAGTGACGTCTGGGACAGCGCCGAGTTGAGTGACTTTGCCGACCGGGTTCTGGCGGACAGGTTGTCAGTTCTTGATGGTGTGGCGGACGTGCGGATCGGCGGCGAACGACGCTATGCCATCCGTGTCTGGCTAGATCGGGAGCGGCTTGCGGCCCGAGATATTACCGTTGCGGAAGTTGAACAGGCGCTGCGCTCGAACAACGTGGAGCTGCCGGCCGGATCGGTGGATTCGTCCACCCGCAATTTCACGGTTCGTGCCGAAGGCCGACTGTCGAATGTGGAGCAGTTTCGGGAACTGGTGATTCGTCGCGACGGCAACGATCTTTTGCGTCTCGGAGAGGTTGCCAATGTCCAGATGGGCGTGGAGTCGGATGTCAGCCGCCTGCGCGCAAACGGTCAGACCGCCATTGGCATGGGCATTATCCGCCAGTCCAAGGCCAACACGGTAGCCGTGTCCG
Source organism: Marinobacter sp. (assembly GCA_033721635.1). Classification (GTDB taxonomy): domain Bacteria; phylum Pseudomonadota; class Gammaproteobacteria; order Pseudomonadales; family Oleiphilaceae; genus Marinobacter. Next base: position 2,681 of record JAWWAT010000483.1, read on the forward strand.
ATGCCGTTCGCGCCGAGCTTGAGAAGATTCGCGAGACCCTGCCACCGGAAGTCACCATCGCGGAAAGCTACGACGAATCCATCTTCATCCGGGCGTCCATCAAGGAAGTGGTAACGACCCTCGCCATCGCGGTGTCCCTGGTTATCCTGGTGATTTTCCTGTTCCTGCGTTCATGGCGCGCTACCCTGATTCCTGCAGTGACTATTCCGGTGGCGGTGATTGGTGCGTTTATAGGCCTGGGTTTTCTCGGTTTTTCCATCAACGTACTGACGTTGCTGGCAGTGATTCTGGCCATCGGCCTGGTGGTGGACGACGCCATCGTGATGCTGGAAAACATCCAGCGCCGGATTGATGAGGGTGAGCCGCCATTGCTTGCCGCC
>JAWWAT010000484.1:0-3060 GCA_033721635.1 Marinobacter sp.
ACGGCTGACCATCAGCAGGGTATTCTCCTCGAAGTCCTCGCACATCCTGCGCATCTGGTCGATTTCTTCGCAGGCGACCGGATAGGCCGCATCAATGTCCGGCGCGCCGTAAACCTCGACAAAGGTTTGCGCCAGCGTCTGTTGCAACTGTTCCAGTTCGGTTTCGGTGATGTTGCACACACCAACGAAACTGGCGCGGCCACCCGATTCTATGCTGTACCAACCGTTGGTAAAGGCCTGACGAGCCTTGCCCTTCAGGTCCGTTTCGCTCCAGTTGGAGAACTCGAACCCGCCCGAAATGGCCCATTCGCCGCTGGGGGCAGGCTGTTCGTAAACATTTTCATCGGATATATCCAGTCGCAGGGTTCGGGCCAGTTTCATGTGTGCTCCGCGAATTCAATCAAACTCACTGTTTCAGTCATGACATCCTGGCGCAATAGCATCCGGCCTTTCTCATCCAGCCCGACAAAAATGCCGGGCCTTGGTTGCTCGATCATTTTGCCCAGGGTGTCGCAGCGTGGCCGCCATTCATTGTGTACGCGCTCAAATCCGCTATCCATGAAGTAGGTCAGCCACAGGAGGGTGTGCTTGGCCCAGCTTTCCAGTAACGCCATGGGCTCGACCTCACTGCAACCCTCTTCCAGCAGACAGGTTTCATTGGGGTTATTACCCGGCTCGTCGCTCACAGGTATAAAAGGTACGTCGATACCTATCACCAGCCAGCTCGGGTGCGCCTTGGGATCTGACACATCCGCTGCGTAGCGAACGCCACCGCAGACCGCACCATTGACCTTGATGCGATTGGGCCACTGAAAAAACACAGGCACTTCCGGTGGGGCCAGCGCCCCCAGACTCTCGGCAAGGCCAATCTGGGCAACGTAGACCGCCTGAATAGCCTCTTCCAGAGGCGTCTCCGGTGCCAGCACCAGGGCCGCGCGCAGGATATCGCCCGCTTCAGAATAAAAGATTGTGCCGGAGTCGACCCCCGCAATGGCCTGGCTAACGGCTTTATCAAAAGGGTCCGTATGTCTGGGCACGGGCTGCCCCGACAGTAACGGCGGAAATTGAGGTGACTCGATCATCGGATGGCCTGTGCGTAGACATCAGAGGCGATGATTTCATCGGCGATGCGCTGGAAGGATCGGGACTGAGGGCTATCCGGCTTGGACACCACAATCGGGACGCCGCCGTCCGAACCAATCCGGATATCCAGATCAAGCGGAATCTCACCCAGGAAGGGCGCTCCCAGCTTCTCTGCCTCAGCCTTGGCACCGCCGGACCCAAAGGGGTGGTGCTCTTTACCGCAACCGTCGCAGACAAAGGATGCCATGTTCTCTATGATGCCAAACAGCGGCACATCCATCCGGTTGAACATATCAATGCCCTTGCGCGCATCCATCAGGGCAATATCCTGGGGTGTCGAGACCACAACGGCGCCTGCCACAAAGAATTTCTGGCTCAGGGTCATCTGAACGTCACCGGTGCCCGGGGGCAGATCCACCAACAGCACATCCAGCCGGCCCCAGTCCACCTGGTTCATCATCTGCTCCAGGGCGCCCATCAGCATGGGGCCGCGCCAGACAATGGCTTCGCCATCCGGAGCCATCAAACCCAGGGACATCAGGGTCACGCCATGATTTCGCAGTGGCAGGATGGTATGGCCGTCGGGGCTGGAGGGGCGACCGGAGACCCCCAACATGCGCGGCTGGCTGGGGCCGTACACATCTGCGTCCAGCAGACCTACTTTGAGACCTTTCGAAGCCAGCGCTACCGCCAGATTGGACGCCACTGTCGACTTGCCGACGCCGCCCTTGCCCGAGGCAATGGCGATGATGCGATCAATGCCCTTCGGATTCTTGTCCTGCGGCCGGGGCGCGTCGGTACCGATCAGGTTGGATTTTCCCACTTCGGTGTATTGAACCATGTTGTGTCCTGTTTGATTTTTCAGCTGTCGAGGTAGTCGTCACTGGTGCGGACCCGGGGACGCTCGCCTCCGGCCATGGGCGCGGTCTCCCCGTGGAACTGGGCATTGACGCGACAGTCGTCACACATCTTGATGAGCTGAACGTTGTCAGACTTGCTGTACATCCAGTGTTTATTCTCCAGCTTTTCAACGATTCGGTTAATCGTGCTCGCTACGCCAAAGGGCCTGCCACATTTAATACATTCGAACGGGTCTTCACCATGCAATGCCCGGGGACTCAGTGCCTCTTTCGAGACATCCAGCTGGGGTATCAGGGTGATAGCCGTCTCCGGACAGGTGCTCTCGCAGACGCCGCATTGAACACAGGCGTTTTCCGTGAACTGAACCTCCGGCCGGTCCGGATGATCACCAAGGGCCCCGGTGGGACACAGCGATACGCAGGCCAGGCAGAGCGTGCATTTGTCGGAGTTGATCTCGATTGCGCCATAGGGTGCGCCCGCTGGCAGGGGGATCGGCGCTTCAATCCTGTCCGCCATAGCGCCGACAGTAACCCGCGTGATGTCCCGGCGGCCGCCGACCAGCAGAACCGGTTCGCTCACTCGCCCGGCGTTGTCTCCGGCCTCGCCAAGCTCTTCGGCTGCGATTACCCGGACCCGGTCGGGAGAGTTTTTGGTACCTTTCAACATGGCCTGTGCGAGTTCAACTTCCGCCGCAACTGCCCGACGATCCAGCTCGCTGTCCGCCAGGAGCAGGACTTCGGCATAACCCGCGCCGAACGCCGCCATAATCTCAGCGTGGCCGATACGGTCGACCTGCTCCAGCCCCAGCGGGATGAGATCGTCCGCCAGTCCATCGTGGTATCTTGCCAGGTAAGCAATGGCGTCAGCACCAACACCCAGGGTATGAATAACCAGGCGCGGGGATTCATCGGTATGCTCGCGATAGACCCGGGCCATAACGTCCATGGCCTGGGTCAGGGCCTCGAAGGGGGTTTCGTTCATGGTGATGGCGGAGGTAGGACAAACCGCCGCACAGGTCCCGCAGCCAGCGCATATAACCGAATCGATCTGCACATGCTCCCCGAAAGAGAAAATCGCCTCGGTGCTGCAAACATCCAGACAGCGGGTGCAACCGGG
>JAWWAT010000485.1:0-3056 GCA_033721635.1 Marinobacter sp.
CTGGTGTTCGTGCTCATGGTGCCGGTGCTCGCGATGATCGTGCCCATGGTCATGGTCATGCTCGGGGGCCGGCTCCCCTGCCTCCCGGGCGACCAGGTCCATGCCACACTTGGGGCAACTACCCGGCTCGTTCTGGACAACTTCCGGGTGCATGGGGCAGACATAGTCGATCCTGGCGTGCAGAACAGCGGCGTCGAAATCCTCGGGGGAGTCTGAGAATGCGCCCTTGGCCAGCGCGCGCTTCAACCAGTCAACCGCGTCGATCAGACCGGCTTGCGAAACACCCGCGGAAAAATCAGGGTCCGGTAGCGTTGACGGCGTCTGTCCGCCCAAAATGACAATGGCTCGCGGCCTCGGCATCTGCGCATAGAGCACCGCCACGGCCTCGTTCATTTTCTCTGAAAGCTCGCCGATAATCAGGAGCACGCTCGCATCGCGAGGTGTCGCGGTGATGCGCATACCTGCCGCTGTCACATCCAGGCCATGGGACAGTGCCACTTCAGGCCCCGGGACGATCAGGCATCTCAGGTTGCCCGCGAGGGCCCGCGAAACCCACTTCTGAAGTACCGTGAACCGCTCCTGCCGCTGGCGCGCGCCCGTAATGGTCATTGTCGGGTCAGAAGTCATTGCCGCCTCAATGCCCCCTGACTCCAGCCGTAGAGCAAACCAAGAAAGAGAATGGCAAGGAACACCCCCATGTCATACAAAGCAACCAGCCCTACTTCTCTGTATACAACTGCCCAGGGGTACATAAATGCCATTTCCATGTCGAAGGCCAGAAAGAGCAGCGCGTAGCCGTAGTACCGTGCGTGATAGCGGCCCCAGACCGGGTCCCGTGACAACACTCCGGAACTCGCTGGCACGTCCTTGCCCGGCTCCCGACGCGTCGGGCCCATGGCACGGGCAATCCCAAACAGGGCCAAAACCGTAGCTGCGATGCCAAGCACCAAGGCAAGCAGCAGACCGTACTGCTCCAAAATACTCATCATCCAATCCTCAAGTCGCGCAACGGAGTCTGCACTCCGATAGCGTTCTCCAGAGACAAGATCAATATGCCCTTAACTCGCTTCTTGGTTCCGCATGGGCGAACCGTACTTCCCGAGCAAACAGAGGCTAAAAACTCACCCTCAGATATCCTTACTCCAGTCCATGATGCTTCCCTTCATATACCTTGACGTTCCTTATCTTGCCTCCCTCATTGAGCAATTCGAAATCATTTCCAGACAAAGGCTTTATCTTGTTACAGGAATAGTCGCGACCATAGACAGATGTGCAAAATTTACCGTCTTTGACCTCCCATCTTCCGATATAGTGGGTAAGGTTTCCCTGTTGTTCGCGATATTTGGTCATTCCATAGATCGAACCATCAGGATCATAGTACTCATGAAAAGTTCGAGTGCGAAAATTGTCCTGAGCATCTCGGAATTCCATTTGCACCGTGTTTCCGACGAAAACATCTGCGACATCTTCGCCAGAAAGAACTTCTTCAGCGTGCAAAAATGGCGCTTGCAAAAAAGTCAAAAATACGAACAGTTTAAAATTTATTGCTTTCATCTGGTTATCTCCCAGTTTCTTTCAATTATTGTGATCACACGAACAACAGCCTTAAGTCGTATCGTAGGATTGTGAAGAAAGCTCAATGTATCAATTGCATTACAACAGTCCACTTATTTTCCACGCCGCTCAACTGGCCAGTCACTAAAAGCGATGAAGTAGAGCAAAACCAGATTGACGATGGGGATAAGTATCAAGACCCCCATCCACCCCGGATATCCCGTGCGCTGGCAGATACGCCAGGCCGGTATCACTACCACAATGCCAATCACCAGCATCCAGAGCCAGTGACCTGCCCACATTGTGTTGCCAAACATATCACCTTCCATCACGGTGCTGTCCTCCCGGTTGACTACTGATTAGTGGTGATCATGGGCATGAGATTCATCATGTCCCGAATGTCCGGTTTCCTGGAACCTTTTCAGAAAAAACTGCTCTGCTGCCGCAATAACAACCATCGTGCCAACCGCAACGCCAATCACAAACGGGTCAGAGTTCAGTTTGACCCAAACAAACCCTCCGAGTACGAGCAAATCCAGGAGGATGGCAACCGCTGGCACCCACGCCTTTGCCTTCACATCGTGGCGCAAATAACGAAGGACTCCCCAGTGAATGGCAATATCCATTACCAAATAGAATACGATACCTAATGCTGCAATCCGGGAGAGATCAAAGAAAGCCGTCAGAACCAGTCCCAGAACCACGGTGTAAACCAGCGTGTGCTTTTGGATACTGCCCGGCATACCGAAATGACGATGGGGAACCAGCCTCATTTCGGTTAACATCGCAAGCATCCGTGAGACCGCAAAAATACTGGCCAGAATGCCGCCGGCGGTGGCCATCATGGCAATGGCAACCGTGAACCAGACCGCGTACTCTCCCAGAGCTGGGCGCGCTGCGGCAGCAAGCGAATAGTCCTGCGTTTCGATGATTTCAGCCAGCGACAGGTTACTGGCCACAGCAAAACCAACCAGGGTGTAAATTACCACGCAGGCCGCGATGGAAATAATGATGGCTCGCCCTACATTCCGCTTGGGATCTATCACTTCGGAACCGCTGTTAGTGATCGTAGTGAAGCCCTTGAAGGCGAGTATTCCAAGTGCCGTTGCACCCAGGAAATTACCCGTTGCTCCGGCTTCGCCCGTGCTTGAAAAGTCGACCAACAGACTGTCGGCAACCCATACACCCACGACCCCGAAAATCAGTATGCCTCCGATCTTCAGGATGCCTATGAAGGAGGCCACCCCCTGAATCATTCGGTTACCGAGCAGGTTGATCAGAAACGCTGCCAGGATCAGGGACACGCCGAGAATGGGCACCATGCGACCGCTTTCATCGCCACCGAACAGCTGCATGGTGTAGGAACCAAAGGTGCGCGCAAGAAAGCTCTGGGCGATCACCATCGAGAAATACATCAGCAGGGCGTTAAACGCCGTCGGCAGCCGGTTTCCATAAGCCTTGTAAAGGTACATGCCAATCCCACCAGCTGACGGGTAGGCATC
>JAWWAT010000486.1:0-3037 GCA_033721635.1 Marinobacter sp.
ACCGTCTGAACCGATTTCAAGCCCAAATACAGTTTCGCAAGAGCCGCTCTCCACTCAGCAGGAACAGGACGCCGAGGCACTTGGCCAAACGATGGCCAATGGCTTTTATCGGACGGAGAAACTGACCCTGAAAAAACTGTCTGAAGCCACCGATATTCCTGAGTACCGTTTGCGTAAGGTCATCAATCAGACGTTGGGTTACCGCAACTTCAATGATTACATCAACCAACTCAGGGTAGCCGAGGCCTCCGAGCGCCTGCGGAATGAGCCGGAGACGCCAGTTCTGAATATTTCTCTGGATGTTGGTTACCGCACTCTTAGTTCGTTCAACCGGGCGTTTCGGGATATTCAGAATACAACACCCACTGAGTTCCGACAGGCCTGTTCCGGTGCCGATGTCGGCTGATTAAAACCTTCAATTCCTGCAATTCCAGTTTTTGCACAGCCCCCTTTCATGCCCCTCTGAGCCCTTGGCGCACAGGCCTTTTCAGGATTTGCACAGGGCGTGTGGCTTTCTGCATACCTGTTGTTCTCGCCAAGGCATTGCTGCCTGCTTAGTGTCGTTCGGGACACAGCGTTCCGTTGAGAACCTGAGAATAAAAACACGAGAAAGCAGAGGTTAAGATGCGCCAGGCTAGAACGTTCAAGAAGCTACTGTTGGTTACCGCCATTTCGAGCAGTGTTCTGCTCTCCGGTTGTGGAGGGGATGATGGACAAGACGGGGTGGATGGCAAGGATGGTGCCGACGGGCAGTCCGCCGATGTCGTGGCTCAACTTGCTGTGACCACTTCCGGTTTTTCAATCCCCGAAGGTGCCATTCTGGTAGCGCCGGATGCCGTAGACGGTGATGACATTACCGAGGCGCTGTCTGTTGCACTTTTCGATCTGCCGGAAGATGCCCTGGTGGTGCTGCCGAAAGGACGTTTCGTGGTCACTGAAAGCATTGTTGTAAACAGTGCCAGTGGCTTGACCCTCACCGGCCACGGAATCAACGAAACTGCGCTGGATTTCAGTAACTCCAATGGCGACGATGCGTTCCGCTTTCAGGGCGGAAATGGAATCACGGTACGTGATTTCGGCGTTTACGAGGCGCCAAAAAACGGTATCAAGGCCACCAACGTCAACGGCATCCACATGACCTACACCGCCACGGTCTGGGAAGGTGAGTTGGAGGCGAACAACGGGGCCTATGGGCTGTACCCCCTGAAGAGCCAGAACGTGCTGCTGGAGAACAATTACGCCTTCGGCTCAGCGGATGCCGGCATCTATGTGGGACAGTCCGAGAACATAGTGGTTCGGAACAACACCGCCAAGCAGAATGTGGCCGGCATCGAGATTGAAAATTCCACCATGGCGGATGTGTACAACAACATCGCGCTCGGAAATTCCGGTGGCATTCTGGTGTTCGATTTGCCGGGCTTGGATAAGGCCTATGGCGGCAATGTTCGCGTGTTTAACAACCAGGCATACAGTAATAACGCTCCCAATGTGGGCGCTGGCGTTGTTGGTATGGTGCCTCCGGGAACCGGTGCCCTCGTGCTCGCGACCAGCGACGTTGAGGTCTACAACAACCTTATCACCGACAATGACACCACGGCGGTAGCGATCACCAGCTACTTGCTGGTCGATGACGCCCTGGCCAGTTACCCGGCGAATTATGGTGCCACTATGGGCAACGGCTGGAGCCCGACGCTCAAGAACGTTTACCTGCATAACAACACCATTGCCCGTAACGGCGGAAATCCTCAGGGTGCGCTGCTGCAGCCCATCATCGATGGCTACGCCTCTAACATGAACAGCAAGGGCACGCCTCAAACCTTCCCGGCAATCCTGTATGACGGGATCGGCGAGCTGCTCTCAAATGCCGGTGAGCTCTCAGCGTTCAATGCCCTGGTTGGCGCCGAGGCCCAGGCCGATGGCGTGAACTACGACCCTTACGACGCTGGTGACCAGATTTGTGCCAATAGCAACATCAACGGCAACCCGGCGCCAGACTACGACGAAGTGAATACCGGCCTGGTCTATCCGGATGATCCGGCCCAAATAACCATGGTCGATGGCAGTGGCAATCCGCTACCCCATCTGCTGATTGATCAGATGGTCAACAACACCTACCTGAACTGCGTCCAGCCGCGACTGGCACCGGCAGTGGTGAATTTCCGCAACAACATATATGGCTGTACCGGGGATGACCTGGCCGAAGCCGCCTGTGCGCTGTAAGGGAGGTTTTCCAATGAGCAATATCCATAGAACACTCGCAGCGGTACTGGGCGCGTCTGTGCTTATGGCCGCCTGCGGAGGCGGTGGGAGTGACGAATCACCGGTTGATGACGGGACCGGCCAAACAGGCACTGCACTGAATGCCAATGCGGGGGCGCCGACAGGCTCGGAAGGCAACTGCAGTGCAACGACCGATGGCGTCAACTGGGATGCCTTGATGACCGAGGTGTGTCCCAAGCTCTCTGACTACAATCTGTTTTCAGATGCCAGTGATCCAACCGCGGGGCCGACCAGGGGCGGAGTCCCCTACGACCTTTCGACCGCTTTGTTCTCTGATTACACCAGCAAATATCGATTCGTGTTTGTGCCCGAGGGCAAGGCGGTTGGTTACAGCGTATCAGAGGTTCTGGAGTTCCCGGTCGGGACAGTCATTGCCAAAACCTTTGCATTGCCAGAGAACACCGCGATGCCTGAGGGGGCAGAGTTAGTTATCGAAACCCGGTTGCTTATCCACCGTAACGATGGCTGGATCGCGTTGCCGTATTACTGGTCCTCGGAGTCCGAGGCGACACTGGCTATCGCCGGTAAGCGCCTGACGGATCTGACCACCATAAACAATCAGGGGCAAACGCTCACCTTCGACTACTCGGTGCCCAAGGCCGCAGATTGCACGTCTTGCCATTCGATCGTTCCAGATCTTGCCGGGCCAGACGACCAGCGTGAGCAGATCTTCCTGCCGATAGGCCCCAAGGCCCGCTACCTGAATACTGACTTCAGTTATCCCGACGGGACGGTTTACAACCAGCTCCAGTATTGG
>JAWWAT010000487.1:0-3025 GCA_033721635.1 Marinobacter sp.
CTGCGCCAGGGGCGTGACCGTACCCACCTCAATAAACCCGAAGCCCAGGGCGCCAAGCGCATCGAGATGATCGGCGTTTTTATCAAGACCCGCTGCCAGTCCCACCGGGTTCGGGAATTCCAGCCCCATAACATTCACTGGCAATGAATCTATCTTTGGTGAAAAAGCGTTCAAAACGCCCAATCGGTGCGCAAGATCCAAACCATTCAATGCCACATTGTGAGCCTGCTCCGCCGGAAGACGGAAAAGCAAGTTGCGGATAACGCCGTACATCTCAAGAAACTCCCCTGATCCAAGTTGGCGGAGTATACCGGAAGTTTTCCACAGCATCCCGGGATAGAACCAAATCAGCTGTAAATGACTGTATCATGGCAGTCTCGTGACCTTTTCCACGGAATCTGTGGATAACCCTGTTGAAAATCCCGGGGCAATGGTTGCCATCCCTTGATAACTGCGCCCATCTACAAATTGATCATTTTTTGACCAGTTAAAATTTCCTTTAATTTCATACAATTATAAAATTTTTACTTGCCTGTCGACAAATCCTGAACAAAATGTTACCGAGTCACCATTCTGCAATGATGTGTATAAATCACTTGAAATCTTCTGTTTGTGCAGACCATGCCAAAGCCCCAGAGAATAACGTTATACTGGCATCTGTCTTCTGATCTGGAGTTCTGCAATGCAAGAGCCGATCTCTCCCGCTCAACAGCACCGGGAAAACCTCGCAGGCGAAATGAAGGCCGCTTCGCGGGTCACAATTATCGGAATGATTCTTGATGCGGTACTCGGTATCATTAAAGTCATCGCAGGTACTCTTTTTCATTCCCAGGCTCTCCTGGTGGATGGCATTCACTCCTTCACGGATGTCGCCTCCGACCTCGTTGTTCTCGGGGTAATGAGGGTCTCCCGTCAGGAGCCGGATGACGACCATCCCTATGGTCATCAACGAATCGAAACCTTCGGTACACTCGTCCTCGGTAGTATTCTGATCGCGATCGGTGCTGCCCTCGCCTGGGAAAACACTCTGCGGTTGATGGAAGGAGGCGTTGATACCGTGCCGGGCTGGCCGGTTCTGGTGGCGGCTGCGGTATCCGTTGCCAGCAAGGAATGGATATTCCGGTACACTCGTCACGTTGGTTTGAAGATCCGCTCCGACCTGATTACTGCCAATGCCTGGCACAGCCGGACAGATGCGTTTTCATCGGTGGTCGTTCTGGTTTCCACTGCCGGAGCCATGCTCGGCATGGTTTGGCTTGATGTCTTCGCCGCGGTGGTGATCGCCGGCATCATCATCCATATCGGCTGGAAATTCACCTGGGACAGTGTCAAAGAGCTTGTAGATACCGGTCTTTCCCAGGAGGACACGGAAATGCTCAAGAGTATCGCCCGGGACACAGACGGTGTGCGCAATGTGCACGAACTCCGCAGCCGACGCATGGGCCACGACATTCTGCTGGATATTCACCTGGTGGTTCGCCCGGAAATTAGCGTCTCGGAAGGACATCAGATCGGTATGCACGTGGTATCAGGTATGCGGGATGCCCTGGACAACATCCGGGACATCAACTTCCACATCGATGCCGAGAACGATGAAGACCAGCCCCTGACCTCCGAACGCCTGCCTTCACGGCAGGACATACGTGCCATCATTTCTCAGCACCTGGGCGAGCTTCCCCATCACAGTCGCCTGCGGCTTCACTATCTGAGAAACAAAGTGCATCTCGAACTGTTCCTTGAGGAGTCGGGGCCAGACACTGTGTTCTCCTCCGCGAATATCAGGGAACAACTTCAGGACTACACATGGTTTGGCAGTGTCCGGGTCTGGGTGGCTGGCCCCTGAAAACAGGGGCAGTGCACTTTACCGGCGGCGGTTCTCTTCCATTCGTGAAAGGAATTCCTGCATGATCAGGGTGTAGAGCTCGCCCCCGAGAAAGCGGTCTTCCACACCGGCATCAATACTCGGGTTGTCGTTGACTTCAATCACCGCAACCCGGTTGCCGGACTGTTTGATATCCACGCCATACAGCCCGTTCCCAATAAGCTTGGTGGCATTCAACGCTGCCTGGATTACATTTCTCGGCACCTCGTAGGTTGGCATGGTCTCGAAGCCACCGCTCTCACTCTCGGATTCGCCATGCTGGTAAATCTGCCAGTGGCCCTTCACCATCATGTACTTGCAGGCGTAAATCGCCCGACCACCGAGCACACCGATACGCCAGTCGTAATCCGTGTACAGGTATTCCTGGGCCAGCACCAGGGCCGACTGTTTGAACAAATCCCTGAGACCGGCACGGAGAGTCTTCTCGTCCTCCGCCTTGGTAACGCCCCGGGAAAAAGCCCCATCGGGAATCTTGATGACTACAGGGAAACCCAGTTCATTGATCACCTGCTCGACCGCATTCTTTTGGTCTTTTGACAGGATCAGGGTCTTGGGCGTTGGAACCTTGTTGTTCTTCAACAGATCCGCAAGGAACACCTTGTTGGTGCATTTCAGGATCGACACGGGGTCATCGATAACCACCATACCCTCAGCGGCTGCCTTGCGAGCAAAGCGGTAGGTATGGTGATCAATGGCGGTGGTTTCCCGGATGAACAGACCATCGTATTCGGGCAGGCGCATGTAATCCCTGCGGGTAATCTGCTCAACATTGATACCCAGCTTGCGACCGGCTTTTTCAAACCGCTTCAGGGCAACCTTGTCACTGGGCGGCATCTCCTCGTCGGGATTGACCAGCACCGCCAGATCATAACGGTAACGACGGCGGGTTCTGGGTTTACGCCATACCATGCTGCTGAAACGATCCAGGGCGGCAGCGAACACGTCCTGCTCCTGCTCACCCAGATCCGCCGGGGCGGCTGGCTTCATGGACTCAATCTGCCAATGCTTGCGACGCTTGAAGACAACCTCAAGGATCGGACACGGGAAACGTTCGAACAGCGCCCGGGCAACCGGCTTCAGATCTGGATGCTCAGCCTGGCCAAAGTAGGTCCGGATACGGACTTCGTGGGTGGCCGCGCGTTC
>JAWWAT010000488.1:0-3018 GCA_033721635.1 Marinobacter sp.
ACGTCGGCGTTTCTGGACCGTATGGTGGCCTATCCTGGTGGTATTGTTCAGGACACGGTGGTACGGGTCTGGATCGACAATCAACTATCGAATGGTGAGATCCAGATCGGCGAGGATGTTGCCAGGCTGGACAATGTGAGTGCCAACTTACTGGCAATCGCCGGCGGCGACGACACGCTCGTAACGCCTGGTGCAGCCAAGCGGGTGATGGATCATGTGAGCTCCACGGACAAGACGTTTCGGGTTGTGCCGGGTGGGCATATGGGCATTCTTGCGGGGAGCAAGGCGCCGCGTCAGAGTTGGCTGGAGTTGGCGGAGTGGTTGGCTTTCCGGTCGGACTGATTCTTTGAGCTTGGTGATTGCCGGCAGGTGTCGGGGTCGGCTTTCCAAAACACGCTACGAGCACGTCCATGTGCGCTTGTTTCGGGCCATCCTTGGCCCTCTACAGTTTTGAAAAGCCGACCCCGACACCCGCCTCCGCTGGCTTCAGAGGTTTTTCAGTGTTGCCTCTAGTTCTGACAAACTGTTGATCACTGCTGAGGGCTGGATGCCCCAATCTTCAAACACCTTGTTCGGATCCCTTTGAACCCAGACTGCGAGTAATCCCGCAGCCCGGGCACCGATGACATCCCAGGCATTACTCGAAACCAGGCACAGGGGTTTTTCCCAGGAACCGGTTGCACGTCGGGCATAGGTGTAAACGGCAGGGTCGGGTTTGAAACTCTTGATATCGTCTACCGAGACCAGGCCTTCAAATTGGTCGAGCAGATCGTTGTGCCCCAGCACTTTTTCCAGCGCCGGATAGCTTCCGTTGGAAAACGCGAACAGCGGATACTGTCCTTTCAGGGTTTTCAGTGCCGGCAAGGCATCATCGAACGCGGGCAGGGACAGGTAAGCTGCCATCAGGGCATTTTCGCGTTCTTCAGACAGGATCAGTTTATGGGTGGCCATGGCGTAGCGCAGGGCTTGCCGGGTGCAGGCACCGAAGTCTTCGTAGACTTTCATCAGGCCCTTTCGGAACGAGAACTCCAGTTGCTTCTCCCGCCAAAGCGCGGCCACGGCTTCTGCGCTGTCACCGGCATCCTCCGCCAGCAAGCGGGACATGCCCATGGGGTCAACGAGGGTTCCGTAGACGTCGAAAGCGAGGGTCATGCTCATCGGTGGGGCTCCTCATCCGGAAAGGGGTTCGGGGTCGTATACTGCAGTCACAGTATCCGGATTTGAACGATCACTCAACACAGTCAGCGATGACGACAGTAATGATCAAAGGAGCGAAACCCACTCGCCGGCTATGACTATTTTCAGGACTTTGTTCGTTTTAGGGGTGTTGGCCACCACTGCCGCCTGCGCCATTAGCACTCAACATTACAGTCCCGGACCATCAACTTTGGGCGCAGAACCGGTTACGGATTTCGACCGCTATGTGGACTCTGCCCGGGCTTATGTCGATACCAATCTGGTGCCGGTGGATGGTTTTGAGCGAGAGCAGCAGGTGTTGTGGAACTTGCCGTACAGGCTGGCACCGGCGGCCGATTGCGAGCCCGGAGACAGTACCGGGCTGTTGCTGGTACACGGCTTGAGCGATTCGCCCTTTGTGTTCCGGGATCTGGCCCGGTATCTGGCGGATCAGTGCGTTGAGGTCCGGACTCTTTTGCTGCAGGGACACGGCACTCGGCCAGGCGATATGGTGACGGCCAGCGCCGATGTCTGGCGAGATCAGGTACGCAATCACTTCGTTGCCCTGGCGCAGGATGTAGACCGGGCATTTATCGGCGGTTTTTCCCTCGGTGGGGCACTGGCCACTGAATACGCCCTGGGGGATGCCGGTCCGCGGCCAGCGGGGCTGATTGCGATTGCACCGGCGTGGCAACTCAACGGTTTGCGGGACTACCTCTGGCTGGCCCCCATCGCCGATATGTTTGGTGATTTCGTAGAGAAAGAGCCCGAGCTTAATCCGGTGAAGTACGAGTCGTTTTCCTTTAATGCGGGCAGTCAGATCGGCCATGTGATCTCCGCGGCCCAGAACCGGATTACTGAGCAAGAACGTCTCGATATACCTTTGTTCCTGGCTGCTACGGAGGCAGACTCGGTGATCAATCTCGACTATCTGGTCACGCAGTTCCGGGAACGGTTTACCAATCCCGGGAATGCCATGATGATTTTTCGGGATACCCGTGAACCCTGGCCGAACGCTTTGGCCGATGAGCGCATCCGGTTTCTGAACAGCTATCTGCCTGACGCCAATATCCTGGAGTTCTCTCACCAGTCGCTGTTGATTGCGCCAGACAACGAACTCTATGGCATGGGCGCGCCACTGCAGCGTTGCCTGGAACCGAATAATATCTCCCTGGAAGAATGCCGGCAGTTGCCGGAGAACGAGCTCTGGTTCAGTGCCTGGCACGACACGGAGCGCCCGGTGTTCACCAGCCGGCTCACCTACAACCCCTGGTTCAATGACCTGGCATCAGCAATTGGGGCATTCATTCAGGCACACGAATCCGATAAAGCGCCGTAGCGCCCTCGAGGGCATCGGGTTACACTGCCATTCATGAACCCGATTGATACATTCAACCTGGATTTCCGGGCCCTCAGCACCTTTCTGGCGGTCCTTGATGAGGGCAGTGTTTCCCGTGCTGCGCTAAAGCTGGGCGTCACCCAGTCCGCCGTGAGCCACACGCTGGAACGCCTGCGCCAGGCTTTAGGGGATCCCCTGTTCGTGAAATCCGGGCGGGGCATTGTGCCAACCCGCTACGCGCTGCAGGCGGGGCCGCATATTCGCCAGATCCTGGATGACCTGCAGTCGCTGTCCTCAGGCCCCCCTTTCAGCCCCGCCACGGCCGAGTTCACGTTCACGATTGCTGCCAATGACTACCAGCGGGACTTGCTGCTGCCCGGGCTGCTACGCACTTTGCGGCAGGAGGCTCCCGGCATCAGTCTTCAGGTTATCCCCTCCGGTATTCCCCGGGCCGACCTGTTGCGAAAGGATGTCTGTGATCTGGTGATTTCTCCGCACGCGCC
>JAWWAT010000489.1:0-3016 GCA_033721635.1 Marinobacter sp.
ATGATCATAGGTGGTACCGTTGCGGTGTTGATGGTGAGAGAAGGTTATGGATACTGGGGCCTCGCCTGGCAACCGGTAATACTCCGGTTCGTCGCAACATGCTATGTCTGGGGCGCTGCGCGCTGGGTGCCTGCATTTGCATTCAGTGGTGAAGCGCTGAAAGAACTTTTCGGCTTCAGTTTTTACGTGTTTGCTACGAGGGTCATTCGGTTCGCAACCATGAAAGCGGACAAACTGCTTGCGGGTAAGTATATAGGAGGTGATGCGGCCGGTTTATTGGACAAGGCTCAGTCGATGATGCTTTTTCCGCTCCAGAATGTCTCCCATACCGTCGGCAGTGTTATGTTTCCGGCCCTGAGTCTGATTCAGTCTGATATAGAACGAATCAGGAAAGTTTATATGCGGAGCACTCAGGCTATTGCTCTGCTCACATTTCCGATGATGGCAGGTATTTTCGCTGTTGCAGAAAACTTTGTGTTCGGTGTTCTTGGAGAGCAATGGGCGGAGCTGGTGCCGCTTTTGCAGGTGCTGTGCCTGGCGGGAATAGCCCGTTCTATCGTGACTGTTACCGGTTCGGTCTACCTCGCGCTTGGCCGGGCGAAGCTCCAGTTCAAGGTTAACCTGCTGACCCGCCCGATTGCGCTTGGAGGGGTTATTGTTGGCCTCCCTTGGGGCGTAGAAGGTATTGTCATCGGGATGACCGCAGCGACGTGGATTAACAGCCTGATTACCTTATCTATTGCGGGTCGGCTAATCAACTTGAGCCTGCTTGAACTGATGTTGTCCTTTACCCGCACCTTAGCAGCTGCAGTTCTCATGGCGGTCGGGATTACCCTGCTCGACCCGGTGTTGTATGGAATTGGCCCTCTGGCATCCTTCGGTATTCAGGTCCTGGTTGGGGGTGGCATTTATGTGATGTTTTCCTTTGCATTTAAAATCAAGGCGTTAACGGATATTCTGGAGATTTTGGCGGCGCAATTTTCTAAACGACGGAGCGATGGTTAGATTTTGTCCTCGGGCTATAGACAGGAGGTTATGGTATGCATTTGTACAAGGGTCAGTTCTCGGAATCTCATGACTTCCCGCGCCAGGAGTGTCCGGATAAAACGCTGATCATTGCCTCAACACCCCGCTGTGGCAGTCACATGTTGGGCCACACTTTACACCAGACCGGCGTCTTTGGTTTCCCTTTGGAGTATGCAAACCCCGCAAACCTCAGTGAATGGAAAAGGCGTTTTGAAACGGAGAGTACAGAACGTGTTATCAGGGAGCTGACACAAAGAAGAACCTCTCCAAATGGTGTGTTCGGTATAAAACTCCACTATACCCACATCAGTGTGCTCGGCGGCTTTGACGGGGTGCAGGCTCTTTTCCCTGAGGCCTATTACGTGCTCCTTTCCCGGGAAGGCGTTTTGAAGCAGGCCGTATCTCTGGCAATTGCCAGACAGACTGGAGTGTGGATTGCAGGACAGGAACCTAAAAACAGTAACCCGCCCGAGTATCGCTTTGAACAAATTGAGAAATGTCTGCGGGAGGTGATTCTTGATAACGCTTCCTGGCGCTACACTCTCGCAGCGAATGGCTGCAACTATATTGAAATGGACTTTGATTCGGTCCGGAAGAATCTGGGGGCCAGCGTGCAAACCATCGCCGATTTTATGGGTGTCCAGCTGGATGAAAACCTGGCTCAGGAGGAGCATGTAACTGCCAGGCAGGGTAATAGTCTGAACGACGAATGGGTAGCGCAATTTGTGCGGGATTTTGAGAACAGTAGTAACGAGCTGGTCTCTCCGGACCCCGGATTGAAGCAGCGACTGCTTGCAAAGTTCAGGACGATGCTGTCGGTAGGTTAACGCCTCTGGGTAAAGACAGGATGGCTGTGTATAGCTCAACGTATTTTTTGGCATTTTCCCGACTGCTGAATTTATTCTCGAACTCAGGGGGGGAAGTTGCCATCTGAGGTGTTGCTGCTGCGTCTTCAGCGTGGGGCTGTCTTGGCAGTATTGAGAGAACCCTGTTCGCATAGGCCGAAGGGGTTTGTTCGTCGACGAGGGCCCCTCGTTCCCAACCTGTAAGTACCTCGGGAATGCCGCCAACGTTGTGGGCAACCACAGGAATGCCCAGTGTGGCGGCTTCCAGCAATGTCATGGGCAGCCCTTCATGATCGGATGGCATTAGCAGCGCGTCCAGCTTTCTGATTTCTTCCATCGCGGGATTTACAAAACCCTTGAAACTGATCCGGTCACTGACACCCAGCTCATGCGCCAGTTTCTTAAGGCTCTCTTCCAGTGGTCCGTTACCAATTATTGCTCCACGGCAGGGGTAGCCCCCATCATTCAGAGAGGCGATAATTCTGATGAAAAGGTCCACGCGTTTGACCGGAACCAGTCTGCCCACGATACCCAGCAATGGCTCCTGGCTCGGACTATTGGTGCTTTCGAGCTGCCAGGTTTGCTGAATCTCTTCCACATTGACGAAGTTGTAAATCTTGGAAACCTTCCCCGGAAACGTGGATTGCAAAGAGTGTTCAAGCTGCGTGGATACCGCAATAACCGCCTGCTGGCGTAATCGGCCAAGCCAGATGTCCAGGCGGCTGGTTAGCCACTTATGCGGCTTTCGGAACGAGAACTCATGTTCAGGATTGCCGTGGACCGTTCTGACCGAGTAAGGCGCCCTGGCCAGTTCCTTGCCAAGCACCCCTAGTACGTTTTCCTTGAAACCGTGGGTATGAACGATGTCGGTACCCTGCATTTTGCAGTGAGTGGCGATGGCTTTTGCGATTGAAAAGGGGCCGGTATGGCCCTCGTCAGCAAGGGTTACCGGAATGCCGAGCTCTATTAGTTTGTCGTGCAGAATGCCGGAGTTGAAGACGACAGCGCTTACCGAAACGTCCATGCGAGCACTGAGCGCCTGGCACAGGTTATAGACTTGAACCTCGGCTCCGGCCCAGAGGTCTCCGGATATAATATGCGTGATGGTAATCGGGCTGCTGATCGGTTCGTCACTCATGCCAGGC
>JAWWAT010000490.1:0-3014 GCA_033721635.1 Marinobacter sp.
CGCGCCTCGGTGCTGGCGGAAAAAAAGAAGGAATACGTCGACGCCGCCAAGGTGATGGGTTTCGGAACCCGTCGGATCATGTTCCGGCACATCCTGCCCAACACTCTCTCGCCGATCTTCGTTATTGCCACGGTCCAGATTGCCAATGCCATCATTTCCGAGGCAGCGCTGTCCTTCCTGGGGCTTGGCATGCCGGAAACACAGCCGTCGCTTGGATCGCTGATCAAATCCGGCTTTGACTACATCCAGAGCGGTTCCTGGTGGATCACCCTGATCCCGGGCCTGGTGCTGGTGGTGCTCGTGCTGGTCATCAATTTGTTGGGTGACTGGTTGCGGGATGTAATGAACCCACGGCTGTACAAGGGGTAACACCATGGCACTGTTGGAAGTAAAAAATCTCGATGTGCGCTTTGCCGTGCGTGGTGGCGACCTGACAGCCTTGCGCGGCATCAGCTTCACCCTGGATAAAGGCGAGCGGCTGGGGCTGGTCGGAGAGTCCGGTGCCGGGAAGTCGGTGGCCGCCTTTTCTATCCTGAACCTGATTGCCCAGCCCGGCTACATCGCTGGCGGACAGATCCTGTTCGAGGGCAGGGATCTCGCGGCCATGAGTGAGCGTGAGCTGCGCAAAATCCGAGGCAACCGCATCGCCATGATCTTCCAGGACCCGATGATGACGCTGAATCCGGTGCTCACCATTGGAACCCAGATGGTGGAGGCTATCCTGGCGCACCGGAAGATCAGTAAAAAAGAAGCCCGGGCGATCGCTCTGGACCGGCTTCAGAAAGTGCAGATTCCATCGCCGGAGAAGCGTCTGGATCAGTACCCCCATGAGCTGTCCGGGGGTATGCGTCAGCGGGTGATTATTGCCATCGCCCTGCTTCTGGACCCGGAAATCATCATCGCCGATGAGCCCACCACCGCCCTGGATGTGACCATTCAGGCTGAAATCATGGACCTGCTGCTGAACCTCTGCGAGCAGGAGAACGTGGCGCTGATGCTGATTACCCACGATCTGGGCGTGGTCTCCCAGGTGACCCAGCGGATGCTGGTCATGTACTCCGGTCGGATCATCGAGCAGGGGCCGACTCGGGAAATTATCAACGATGCCCAGCACCCGTACACCCAGGGCCTGATCAACGCGCTGCCCCAGATGGGCGAGCCCGGTGAGCGGCTGTTCCAGATTCCCGGTTCCATGCCGTCCCTGAAGAACGTGCCCTCGGGCTGTCCGTTCCATCCCCGCTGCAACTTCGCCACCGAGCAGTGCAAGCAGGCCATGCCGGAGTACGTGCGTTCGGGCAATGTGAACGTGGCCTGTTACGAAGTCGCCAACCTGATTGAGCAGGAGAAACGCATGCAGGAGGCCGAATCATGACCTCCCCGTTGGTAAGTATCCGCCGTCTTGAGAAACGCTTTGACCTGTCCGGCAGCCTGCTGGAGCAGATCACCTTCGAGGGTGGCCGTTTCCGCCGCAAACAGGAAGCCGTGCACGCTATCAACGGCGTGGACCTGGAAGTGCAGAAGGGCGAGGCTCTCTGCGTCGTAGGCGAATCCGGCTGTGGCAAATCCACCGTGGCCCGAACGGTGATGGGCCTGCTATCGCCCAGCGCCGGCGAAATCCACTACGACGGTCAACGCATCGATAATCTTGAGCGCAAGGATTCTCTGCCCTACCGCCGCAAGATGCAGATGATCTTCCAGAACCCCTACGCCTCCCTGAACCCGCGTATGACCATCCAGCAGACCCTGGAGGAGCCGATCCGGTTCCACCATCCGGATTGGTCTCAGGTCCAGGTGCGGGACAAGATCCACGAAGTGATGCATTCGGTGGGCATTGATCCAGATTGGGGCAGTCGATTTGGCCATGAGTTCTCCGGTGGCCAGCGCCAGCGGATCGCCATTGCCCGGGCTCTCGCGGTGGACCCCGAATTCATTGTGGCGGACGAGCCCATCTCGGCTCTGGACGTGTCTATCCAGGCCCAGGTGCTGAATCTGCTCATGGATGCCCAGGAAAGCCGCGGGCTGACCTACCTGTTTATCACTCACGACTTGGCGGTAGTGGAGCATTTTGGCACCCGGGTGGCGGTGATGTACCTGGGAAGGGTCTGTGAGCTTGCGGACACCAAAACGCTGTTTTCGGCGCCCCGTCATCCTTACACCCAGGCGCTGCTTTCGGCGATTCCGAAGCTGGAGGACGACCGGCCCAACCACATCCGCCTGAAAGGGGAAGTGCCTACACCGGTGAATCTGCCCTCCGGATGCGTATTCCATGGGCGGTGCCCCTATGCCAACGAGCGGTGCCGGCAGGAAGTGCCTCAGCTGATCACCACGGATGGCGGCACCCAGGTTGCCTGCCATGCGGTGGAAGAGGGCCGGTTGTAACGGCGCCGCTGCGATAGGCTATGATGCCAGCAGCAGAACTCGCATCGATACAACGACATACCCTCAGGGGATTTCATGGAAGTACGCTGGTTGGAAGATTTTCTGGCGCTGGCCCGAACGCGCCATTTCTCACGTGC
The DNA here is from genome assembly GCA_033721635.1 of Marinobacter sp. Taxonomy (GTDB): domain Bacteria; phylum Pseudomonadota; class Gammaproteobacteria; order Pseudomonadales; family Oleiphilaceae; genus Marinobacter. Next base: position 2,517 of record JAWWAT010000490.1, read on the forward strand.
TGCTGAATTGCAGCACGTGAGCCAGCCTACGTTCAGCCGACGGATCAAACTGCTGGAAGAGGCCATGGGGAGCACGCTGATCAATCGCCAGACATTGCCGCTCTCGTTAACCCCGGCCGGCGAGATATTTCGGGAGCTGTGTGAGCGGATCACCCGGGATGTCCGCGATACCCGTGATCGCATTGCCGCCCTTGAGGCCGAGGTGTCTGCCAGAATCAGTGTGGGTTCGACCCAGGGCCTGTTTTCGCATTTTTACCAGGGCTGGGCGAAAGACGCGGGAATCGCCGAGCGCCTGCAGCTGAACCTGAACGCCACCAGTTGGGTGGGCGAGCAGTTTCTGGAGGCGCTGGACAGTGGCGAGTGTGATCTGGTGCTGTGTTACTGGCACCCGGATCTGCCCTGGGGGGGCAGGCTGACTGCCGACACTTACGATTGGCTGGTGCTGGCGCGCGAATCCCTGGTTCCGGTCAGTGTTGCTGACGATCAGGGGCATCCCCG
>JAWWAT010000491.1:0-3000 GCA_033721635.1 Marinobacter sp.
GCAGGTTCTTGGGTTCGTGGACAACATGAAGGTAGGGGTGCTGGGTTCCGTGGGCCTGGCCTTGCTGGTCTACACCGTGATTTCGCTGGTGCAGAAAATCGAGCGCTCCTTCAACATGATCTGGCGGGTGCCGGATATGCGCTCCATGGCCCAGCGCTTCAGTAACTACCTCAGTGTGATCATGATTGGCCCGTTGTTGATGGTGTCGGCCATCGGCATCAGTGCCACCATTTTTTCGTCGGCCTTTGTCCAGGCGTTGATGGCCGTTGAGCCGCTGGGAACCGTGGTTATCTTCGCAACCCGCTTTACCCCGTTCATGCTGGTGGTGGGTGCGTTCACCTTTGTGTATGTGTTTATTCCCAATACCAGGGTGAAGCTGCGCTACGCCTTTATCGGCGGCCTGATTGCAGGTATTTCGTGGCAGGCCGCGGGAATGCTGTTCGCGTCATTCGTGGCAGGTTCGGCGAAGTACGCCGCCATTTACTCCAGTTTTGCCATTGGTATCATCCTGCTAATCTGGCTGTACCTGAACTGGATCATCCTTCTGCTGGGTTCCAGCATTGCGTTCTATCTGCAGAATCCCGGTGCTGTCGCCAAACGCACTCAGGTACGGTTGTCACCGGAGTTGCAGGAAAAAACCGGCCTGGCCCTGATGTGGCTGGTGGCAAAGCCTTTCAGCGAAGGCCGGCCTGCGCCCCAGCAGGAAGAGATTGAGCAGGATCTGCGGGTGCCCGGGGAGGTGACCCGGGGGATCAGCGACAAGCTCATTCGCGCGGGCCTGCTGATGCTGGCCGGACGTAACGGGGATTGCCTGGTGCCGGGGCAGTCGTTGGACAGAATCACCATAGGGCGTGTTCTGGACGCCATCCGTCATGATGAAGACCGGGTGGTTGATCGCCTGCCTTATCTGGTACCACAACGGCTTCTGGCACAAGCGCCGGAAGACGAGTCGGTCAGCTTTGCCGAATTACTGAAACAGGAAGAAGAGCGGGCCAAAAACTAAGCGCGGGTTCTGGCGCCGGCCTCCAGTACATCAAGGATAACTTTGCGTACCCGGGTGTACTGTTCTCCCGAGATGTGGATGAGGCGCAGAACGTTGTCCTCCGGCATGTTGCGCTGATGAGCATGGCGCAACACTTCCCGGGTTCCGACAATGATGCCGTCGTTCAGTGGGGTGTGGGTCTGCCGCGGAGCGGGCCGCTCAGCCGCCAGTAATTGTGCATGGTATTTGGGGGGCAGATTCCACTCATTGGCCAGCAGTTGGGTTGTGGCCCACTGGTAGCGTGAGAGCGCATCGTGTATCAGCGAGGGTGGCGGTTCCGTCATCCCCGGCTCCTCCCGGCAGAGTCGCTGCAACTCCCTTCGCAGGGTAATGTAGGAGAGTGCCGGCAGTAATCCCGCCATGAAGTGGACGCTGCTATCCTCACCCTGGATCTTGGCAATCAGTTCCGCACTGCGGGCGCAGGTAAGCCCCCAGCGCCACACTCTCTGGGCAAACAATGCCTCGCGGCTATTCCGTGCTGCCATCATGGGGCGCATGATGGCAGCGGAAATGACGTTACGAATGCCGTCCAGCCCCAGCAGAAAAACAGCCTGGTCCACAGAGTTGATCGATTGGTCACCGGGCCTGAAGTAGGGGCTGTTTGCAATCTGTAGTAACTGGTCGGTCAGTGCCGGATCGTTGAGGATGATTTCGGTCAGGTGGTGTCGGTCAGACTTTTCGTCGGATAGTGCCCGCATCAGCAGTGGCAGAGTCATTGGTTGGCGCGGTAATTCATGCAGTTCCCGATGGGTAATGCGCCCGCGCAGTTCTTCCAGCACAGGCCGCCATTGTCCGGGTTCTGATCGTAGCGCCGTGGGCGGCGAGTCCAGCAGCCAGCAAAACAGGTGTTCTTCAAGTTGGTCGATCAGTCCGGGATCGGTGGCTGAATCGTTTTCCACAGACGCAGCTGGATTAAGCAGGCGGGACTCGGGTGCTGATACGGTTGTTGGTACCTCGGAAGAAAAAAATCCTGAGATCCAGGAAAGGAAGCCTGGCATCCGATGCCTCCGGGAAAAGAATAGTCGCCGGGAAATACACACCCGTATCCCCGGAGTATAGAGGCCAGTAGCGGATATGCCCAGCGTAAACCGGTATAACTTGCCGGTTATCCGGCATTGAAACTCAGAAGATGGAACCCCCGAATACAAAGATCAGCTGGCAGACGCCAGCAGCGAAACCCAGGAAGGCGCCCACCAGTATCAGTTTGATCTCGTCCTCCTGGAAGCAGGGGCGCAACAGGTCCTGGAACTCTTCCGAAGACAGGGCAATCATGCGTTCAACCATAATACTTTCAACGGCCCTTGCCCGGTCCGTCTCGAATACCGGGTTGTCGAACGAGGTTCGGGAAATCTCGATCGCCTTGTGCCCCACCTGGTTCTTGAGAGTGGCGAACCCGGTCGGGCCGAACGCCACCTGGGTCAGAGCCTTGCCCATGCCGGCCGTCTCATCCACCAGCGGTTTGATGTGTTTCTTGACCATGTTGCGTGCACGGTCGCCTTTCGGGCCTTCGAGAATGGCATTGATGATGTTGCCCACAGTAAGGATTTCATGGGTCACGATGTGGCAGAAGGACTCTGCTACTTCCTGCTGGCGCTTGAGAAATAATCCCTGAAGCCGCACCGGCCCGATTTTTTTCTCGTGTAGCGGTCGGAAGATCACGTTCAGTGCAATCCAGTTGGTGGCCCAACCCACCAGCAAGCCAAAGAAGGGCAACACCCACCAGCTCTGGTAGAAGTACCAGACGGTCATCTGCACCAGGCCGAACAGGAAACCGAAGTAGAAGCCGGAGTTGATGATGAAGCGGAATTCCACTTCCCCACACTCGATGAATATGCGGTTAAGCAGGCGTTTGTCTTTCGCCAGGCGCTCGATAACCATGCTTTTGATGTCCAGCAGGTCTTCGATGTTGTCGGATACATCTCCCACCAGGTTGTCCACCAGGTGCGGGGTGGATTTCC
>JAWWAT010000492.1:0-2999 GCA_033721635.1 Marinobacter sp.
CCCTTCTGACGCAGCAGACATAAAGCTGGAATTCTTCACGCCGACCCAGCAAATCGCGCATTGCGGCCACGCGACCATCGCAACCTTCAGCTTTTTGAGACAAGAAGGTCGTCTAACGAGTGATCGGTCGTCGAAGGAGACCATAGATGGCCTGCGGTCGGTCCACATGGAAGGCGAGGCCGCCTATATGGAACAGAAAGCTCCTCGCTTCGAGCCGCTGAACGACAAGGATCTGCAGACCGCCCTGCTCTCCCTTGGAATAGCTGCCGGGGATCTGATCGAGGGCGCGGAGCCGATGCTGGTTAATACCGGGAACAGCTTTGTGGTGCTGGGCATTCGCGACAGCGAAACGGTTAAAAGTCTTGAGCCGGATTTCAGCCTCATCGAGAAACTCAGCGAAGCTCTGGATCTCATCGGGTTCTACGTGTTTTCCCTCGATGGCGTTGGCGTCGGCAGAGACGCAGGGGCCCGCATGTTTGCGCCCCGATATGGCATCCTGGAGGAGTCTGCAACGGGCATGGCAGCAGGCCCGCTGGCTTGCTATCTGCGTGAGCAACTGGGTATGCAGAGGCGGGAATTCACCATCGAACAGGGTCGCTGGATGGCCACACCCTCACCAAGCATTATCAACGTCCGGCTTACCGTTGGAACCGATGACAGAATCGAAAACCTGTTCGCAGGTGGTCGTGGCACGATCAGAGACGTTGTTGAAGTTGTCTATTGATGATTAAAAGGCGGGCATTATCAACACCGAGGCACTCGCCTTAATCCATCACCGAATCTGATGTGTTGTATACCGCAAAGCAATTTTTTCTGAAGACGGGAAACCAAGAGAATAACCATCAAGCCAATACGGCGATGCTGTTTAACTTAACTCTCTTAAAAGGTGGAATATCACATGAACGCAATCAACAAGTTCTTTCTCGTTTTCTCTGTCATCGCTTTCTCTGCATTCGCACAGGCCGAGGGTGTTAGCCAAGAAGATATTGAGCAAGGAAACAATCCAGCGATCGAAACAGTCGATCTTGGTATCAGCAACTAAGCTGGGCACATCGAAAAGGGGCGGTCACCATGACCGCCCCTTTTTTTGTCGGTCCCTGCGATTCTTTATCCGCGGAACCTAAAGTGGAAAAGTGAGCGGCCGACTGCCGCTTTTCAGGTGAAAGACACCAGCACCAGGAGCCCGAAGAACACACTGATCACGGTCGCCACTCCGGACAGGTCTCCAGTGCCAGCGTCGCCGGTCACCCAACGCCTTAACGCCTTCAGAAACCGCTTGGGCGTGTAGATGTTTTTGCGGTAATTGCTCTGGTAATAGAGTTGAAGAAACAGCGGCATGGATTCACTATCGAAACGATGCCAGAGCTTCAGAACACCAAGGATATCCTTGCGACAGGCCCAGCTCTGAACCGATGATGGGAGCCAACTTAAGGGGATAGCGGAGCCAAAATCGATGATTGCAGGGGCACCATGCCCCGAAACCAGAATGTTCCCGGAATTGCCAAGGTCCATGTGGGCCACGCCATGCTGGTGCAAGGTTTTCACATCACTGAAAAGTCGTGAGAAGAAGTTGTCTGGGACACCTTTGTCGGCCGCAATGTCCTTTACCGGCCTTCCCTCGATCAGCCGATAATGAATGGTAGGCGAAGCGTCTGACGGCCGGGAGACTTGGTCAGGGGTGAAACCCAGGTGCTCCACTTCCTTCAACATCCTGAATTCGTGGGACGCGAGAAACCTGAAGTAATTCCCGAGCAGGCCGCGGGAGAACCTGAAAGCCTTGTATACGTGCCTGTTACCGCTGGTGTCTGCGTTTACAGAGACGATTGGTTTATACCATTTCTGCTCAGCAGTCTCAGTGATTGCATCAGGCTGCCAGTCAGCCCCTATCCACGGGCAGTTCGTTTGGCCGTTCATTCCCCCTCCCAACTCCAAAATTTGCAGGTTTTTGGGCAAGCTGGCCGGATCAATCGTGGTTTAACCAAGCCATTGCCGATGCCGCAACTCGCGGCATCTGGGAGGGATTATTGGAAGTTTTCGGAAGGCTGAATAATTCTGTTGCGGTATCTTTGTCATCACGGAAAATGATGACTGGATTTTCAAGCACTTCAGGCGATGGCTTTCGCGGCCGAATGGCCACACGGCGAATTGGTCATGATGTCATGCCAGCGCTCACGAAGCAGCTGTTCCACACGGTCTCGCAACCAGACAATGCCAGGGTCACGGTCGTGGCGGGTGTGCCAGATGAGGTAAAGGCTGGTCGGATCTACTTCGAAAGGTAGTTGCCCCATCCATAGGCCGTCCACGAAGCCACAGTCCTGGCTGATCAACTCCGGAACCGCAGCAATGAGGTTCGACTCCCTGAGAATCTGGGGAACAATCGAAAAATGGTTTACAGTGGCGGCAATGCGTCTGCTATGTCCCTTCTGATCGAGGTAACTATCCACGAAACCATGGGCATCCCCCGACATTGTCACAAGCAGGTGTCGGGCCTCCAGGAATTCCTCCATGCTGATCTGCCTGCCAGAGAGCGGATGGTCGGCACGCATAGCCAGAACGTACCCGCCCTCGAATAACCAGGTGCTTCGCAAGCTGTGATCGTGCTGGGTAAGCATACCGACCGCCAGATCCACATGCGCCTCGCGGAGGTCGTCATAGGTACCCTCAGGCGTGTATGGCACAGCGTGGACGTCCACTCCTGGTGCCTCACGCTCCAGCAACTCGATCAGCTGACGCCAGATCATTTCAACAGTCACATCCGTTACTGCAATGCGAAATTTTCGCTTTGATGTGGCCGGATCGAACTGAGTTGCACTGACCGCATTGGTTAGCGCATACATATGATCGCCAACCTGGTCCCACAAACTCAGCGCATAGGAAGTCGGCTCGATGTTTCTTCCTTTTCGCACAAACAGCGGGTCGTTCCAGATCTGACGCATCCTTGAAATCGCATTGGACACGGCGGGCTGAGTCATGGCAAGCCGATCCGCTGCACGGGTCAC
>JAWWAT010000493.1:0-2989 GCA_033721635.1 Marinobacter sp.
GACCGGGTGATCAACTACCGGAACGGTGAAGTGTTCGAAGCTGCAATCCCGAATGCCAGGCTGGAACTGATGGAAGGCATCGGCCACGCACCGATGGTGGAGGCCCCGGCGGATTCAGCGGAACTCCTGCGGACGTTCATCGAGCAGGCAGCAGAGTAAGCCAGCTCGGTAATAGTTGCCGCATTCCACCTTAAGCGACTACAAGGGCATCGCAAAACAGGGTAGCCTAGCAACCATTGTGCTTTTGACCTCCGAACTGATATCCCATGCCTGAAGCGATCTGGATTACCTTTGCCTTCGTCCTTGGCCTGCTGGTCAAGCTTGTTGGCCTCCCGCCCCTTGTTGGCTACCTGGCTGCCGGCTTTGTTCTCAGTGGCATCGCCGAAGCTACCGGTGTTGTGATTGAGGAGACCAGCGTTCTCCAGCACATCGCACATCTTGGCGTACTTTTGCTGCTGTTTACCGTGGGGCTCAAGCTGAAGCTACGCTCCATCGTCAGCCCGGAAGTGATTGGTGGCAGCTTGCTGCATTTCGGCATCACGTGCGCGGTCTTCACACCCGGTGTATACCTCCTTATGGACCTTGATTGGTCGACCGCACTGATGCTCGCCATCGCACTGTCGTTTTCGAGCACCGTTCTGGCCGCCAAGGTGCTTGAGTCCAAACGGGAACTGCGGGCATTCCATGGCCGCGTAGCCATTGGCATCCTGATCATGCAGGATCTGATTGCCCTGGTCGTCATGAGTCTCGCAGCCGGGAAAACACCCTCAGAGTGGGCGCTGATTGTGTTCGGGCTCCCGCTCCTGCGACCTCTTCTGTTCAGGTTGCTGGATGCCAGCGGCCACGATGAACTGCTGGTACTCCTGGGACTGCTGCTTGCGCTTGTGGTCGGCGGACTTGGCTTTGAGTCGGTTGGTCTGAGCTCCGAACTTGGCGCCCTGGTTTTCGGTGCCATGCTGGCAAATCATCCTCGCTCCCAGGAACTCTCCAAATCGCTCTGGAGTGTCAAAGAAGTGTTCCTGGTGGGCTTCTTCCTGCAGATAGGCATCGGCGGTCTGCCCGATGGGGATGCGCTTCTCTTTGCGGTGATCGCCGGGTTGGTCCTGCCGCTAAAAGGCATACTGTTCTTTTTCCTGCTGCTGGCCTTCCGTTTGCGAGCCCGCAGCGGCTTCCTCAGCGCGCTGGCATTGACCAACTACAGCGAGTTTGGCCTGATTGTCGCGAGCGTTGCCTTGCCTGAATGGCTGGTGCCTCTGGCAATTTCGGTATCGCTGTCGTTCCTGGTCTCAGCCCCGATCAACCGGTTCGCGCACGGTCTTTTCGAGCGTTACTCGCAGGATCTCAGCCGCTTCGAAGGCAGCAAACATCACCCCGATGAGCAGCCAATTTCGCTCGGAGACACTCGGGTGCTGATCATGGGCATGGGGCGGACGGGAACCGCCGCCTACGACTGGATCTGCGATGATCAGCCGAAACTGATGGGGTTGGATTCCGACCCGGCAAAGGCACAGCAACACCAGAAAGAAGGCCGCAACGTTGTCTTTGCCGATGCCGAGGACACTTCTTTCTGGAACGGTCTGCACATGCCTTCAGTGCAGTCGGTGATCCTCGCGATGGGCGACATAGAAGGCAAGCTGATCGCCGCGCGCATGCTCCGTAGGCTGGGCTTCAAAGGCTTTATCGTCGCTCACACCATGTACGAGGATGAGGCAAAGCAGATCCGTGAAGCCGGCGCCGACGAAGCATACCTGACCATGAGCGAGACCGGCGTGGCCCTGGCGAGCCACGTAATCGATAAAACCCCCGCCAAACAGCCTCTGTTAACGGGCAAACCCGAGTAACCGGAGCGGCCAGGACAGTCCGCCGGTTACTCCTGTGAAAGCGCGCAGGTCCGAAACCCGGTATAGACATCGTTACGCACGGGCAGGTAAGCCTGCCGGTAGGTGCCCCTGATCAGGCAGGATGATGTTGCACAACCGCCGCCTTTGGTGACTTTGTGATCACCAAACTGCAGGGTGGACATGAAAGGATACATATCTACCTTGAAGCCGTCGTAAGGCAGGAACTGATCACTGGTCCACTCCCAGACCGTACCGGTCATCTGGCGGCAACCAAAGGGGCTGTCACCGTCGGGAAAATCAAACACCGGATTCTGCGCCATGGCGCGCGCGTTCAGATCAGCAAGGCGCTCATCCGGCGTCGAATTGCCCCAGGGAAAGCGCCGGAATGGCTCGCCTGGTCGATTGCCAAGGGCTGCCACTTCCCATTCATACTCCGTCGGCAGCCGACGCCCCGCCCAGCGACACCAGGCCTCCGCCTCCCAGAAAGTCACATGGGTGACCGGTGCATCCAGGTTCAGAGGCTGCCAGCGATCAAACACCCGTTCCTGCCACTGCTCCTCGTGCCAGCGCCAGTACAGGGGGTGACGGGGAGCCCGGAACAGTGGCTCCCGACTACCATGAACCAGGGCCACATCCGTTTCTGTCTGTAGCCATTTCTGGCCACCAAAGGACCAGAGCTCTGGGCGCCGGTAGCCACCGTCTTCCACGAACTCCAGGAACTGGCGGTTACTGACCAGGCATTTTGAAATGGCAAAGGGCTCAAGCTTCACGGTAAACAGCGGCTTTTCATTGTCAAAGGCAAAGTCTTCACTGGCGTAAGCCTCTGACCCGCCGGGCATCCCGATCAGCCACTCCCCTCCCGGAATCACAGTGTCTCCGTGATGAGGCTCACCCGGTGCAGGCCGGCACAGATCGGTATAGGGCGGTGCCGGATAACCGACGGTCTGGCGGCACCAGGTCATCGACTCGATGTGCATGTTCTGGTGGTAGATCGCGTAGCGATAGAGGTAACGGGCCTGATCGGTTAACGGCTCCTTCTCAATCCGCTCGGCCACCCGGTCATAGATGAGATTGAAATAGTCGAGGGTTTTCTGCCGCCCGGGAAACAGCTCCCGGTTCCAGCGATCCTGGTGTTCGATATGGAACGA
>JAWWAT010000494.1:0-2988 GCA_033721635.1 Marinobacter sp.
GAGCAACATCAGCACCTTCTACCCGAAAAGTAAGCAGGGTTATGGTCTGGGCATGAACGCCGGTCTCGGTAACTTCGGTGTTACTACCATGCAGGTGGTAATCCCTCTGGTGATGACGGTCGGAATCTTCGGCGCCCTCGCCGGCGACCCGATGCAGCTGCAAAGCCCGAGCGGCACGCTGATTGGGCGCATCGAAGCAGGCACTGACACCTGGATCCAGAATGCTGGCTTCATCTGGCTGGTTTTTCTGATCCCGCTGGCGTTTGCCGGCTGGTTTGGTATGAACAACCTGAAAGTGGTTACCCCGAATCCGGGCAACCCTCTCTCCGCATTTGGCAAGATTTTGGGACTCTACGGCGTGGGCATTCTCGCCTCTATCGCAGGCGTATGGGCTCTCAGCGTACTGAATATGTGGCTGGCACTGCCCCTGACCATCGTGCTCACACTGATTCTCCTGCGGCTGATCCCGGGCGACATCAAGCCCAATATCCAGGCCCAGTTTGCGATCTTCAGCAACAAGCACACCTGGTCCATGACCGTTCTCTACATCCTCACCTTCGGTTCGTTCATCGGCTTCTCCGCGGCCCTGCCGCTGTCTATCACCGTCATCTTCGGTAACATGATGGAAGTGGCAGCCGATGGCACTGTAAACCGCGTGGTGAACCCTGATGCCCCGAGCGCACTGACCTGGGCCTGGATGGGACCGTTTGTCGGCGCGCTGATTCGCCCGGTGGGCGGCTGGATCTCCGACAAGGTAGGCGGATCCATCGTTACCCAGATCATTTCGGTGGTAATGGTCGCAGCCTCCGTGGCCACCGGCTACGTGATGATGCTGGCCTACAACTCCACCGATCCGAACGCCTATTTTGCGCCGTTCCTGATCCTTTTCATCATCATGTTTGCGGCCAGTGGTATCGGTAACGGCTCCACCTTCCGCAGCATCGGTTTCATCTTCAACCAGCAGCAAAAAGGACCGGTTCTCGGCTGGACCTCCGCAGTTGCCGCCTACGGCGCATTCATCGCACCGCGAGTGATGGGCCAGGAAATCCAGGCCGGTACGCCGGAGGTGGCCATGTACGGGTTTGCGGTGTTCTACGCGCTCTGCCTGGTGGTTAACTGGTGGTTCTACCTGCGCAAGAACGCGTACATCAAGAACCCCTGATAACAGCCCACTTTAAAAACCGGCGCCCGACAAGGGCGCCGGTTTTTTTGTGCCTGTGGTTTATCGAAGGCTGTCTTCTTGCCTGCACCCAATGACGCAGCCAACAGCAAATGCTACATTCAAGATATTGGATTGAACCGCGCCAGAGCCAGGGAGCCTGCCATGTCCTTCGAAGAACTCTTCGACGCCAGCTACGACCGCGTTCTGCACTCCTCTCCCGAGTTCCCTGACTTCTTTGAGGCCTTCTATCGACGGTTCCTGACGTCTTCGCCGGAGGTGCGAGCACTGTTTCGCAACACGGATATGGCGGTTCAGCGGAGTATGCTCAAGAAATCCTTTTTCAGCCTCGTGGCGTTTTACGCCAGCGGCAACGTTGACGATGTTCTGCATCGGATTGCCCGCCTGCATAGCGCCCGCCACCTGAGCATCAAGCCCCACCTCTACGACCTGTGGCTCGACTGCCTGACCGACACGGTACGAACCTATGACTGGGAGTGCAGCGATGACATCGAGCTGGCCTGGCGGTTGGTCCTGAGCCCTGGAATCACCTACATGAAATTCAGCTATGACCACTTCTGATGCAGGGCACAGGAAGACAGGCCTGATCCCCGAAATGATGTTCCTCCAAACGCAAAAAAGCCGCCGGGCAATGCCTCGGCGGCTTTCTCTTCGACAGTTCCGGGTTAGCTGGTAGCAGCAGCCTGCCGGCGACGCTCTTCCTCTTCGATCTGAAGATCCACGGATGACACCTGGTATTCATCGGCAAAGCCTGACTCCGGCTCTTTCAACCACATAATGCACAGCAACCAGCTGATAAATGCACCGCCGGCAATGATATAGAAGAACTGGGTCGGGGTTACGAAGGTGAAGATGGTCAGGTACACCACCGCACCCACGTTGCCATAAGCGCCCGCCATACCGGAGATCTGGCCGGTGAGTCGCCGCTTGATGGAAGGGATAATGCCAAAGGTCGCGCCTTCGGCACCCTGCACGAAGAACGAGGTGAACACGGTAATGCCCACCGCAATAATCAGCGGCCAGTTGGAGTTCATCAGGCCCATGAGCGCGAAGCCGACAGATATGCCGAACATGTAGCTGAGCATTACGAACCGGCGATTACCCATGCGGTCTGAAACCAGGCCACCCATGGGGCGTGCCACCAGGTTCACGAAGGCAAAGGAGGCGGCAATAAGGCCGGCGGCTGTCGCACTCAGGCTCCAGGTTTCCTCGAAGAACATCGGCAACATGGAGACTACCGCCAGCTCGGCACCGAAGTTGGCGAAATAGGTGCTGTTCAGAGCTGCAACGCTGTTGAACGGGTATTTGTCATCCTCGGGTACGCCCTTTTTGAGGATCGGTACGTTCACCCGCAGGATCTGGATAATCTGATAGGTCACGATGGCTACAATCACCGCATAGCAGATGGCGGCTCCGGTGGCACTCAGGTACCCCATGTTCTCGATACGCCATACCAGAATGGCCAGGACACCCACCAGGGGAATGGTCCAGAGGATCAGCTTGATCATGTCGCCCCAGCTGCTGACTTCCAGCGCTACCGCTTTGCGCGGCTTGCGATGAACAGTGCCCGCAGGGCCGTCGGTGATCGCAAACCAGTAGTAAACACCGTAGGCCGCCATCACAATTGCGCTCTGGGCGATGGCCCAGCGCCAGCCGTCTTCACCACCGTACATATGCAGGGCGATGGTGGGCAGCGTAATGGCCGCCGCCGCGGAACCGAAGTTGCCCCAGCCTGCGTAGAAACCTTCAGCAAAGCCGATGTCTTTGGGCTTGAACCACATGGCGGTCATGTGGATTCCCACCACGAA